>JACRLR010000029.1 GCA_016219645.1 Nitrospirota bacterium | reverse complement strand
GACGGATCCATGTTCACCGGCATGAGGTTCCTCCTAATAGCTCCAGTAGTCTTCTCTAATTGCGACCGTGTTGTCAATCGGGGGTAGAGGCTCAACTGCAGGAAAGAGGATGAGTATTACTGCCGTGCAGCATGTTCGATGCGCCGGTTTTCATGACCCATTTAGAACAGCTGCTCGGCTACTGTATCAGCGTAGCGCCGTCCCAAGGAAGTCAGGCGTACTCGATCGTGATCGGCATCGAGCAGGCCTTTCGCGACAAGTTCGTCGATCTGATGATCTCGTTCCGCAGCCTTGACGGTCTTTCGGGGGACACCACGAAGAAGACGCAGGCCGAACACGAGGGCATCTCGCTGGCGTTCGGATGCCGAGAGAATTGTACGGTCGGTCATCGGCAGACGGTTGTCGTTTAAGCATGCCGCATAGGCTTCGAGATCCGCAATATTTCCAAACCGGATTCCATGGAGATAGGACTCTGCGCTTGGGCCGAGTCCAAGATACTCGCCACCGGTCCAATAGAGGAGATTATGGCGACAGGTATAGTCAGGTTTGGCATAGTTGGAAATTTCGTAGCGGGAAAATCCTGCTTCGGCCAGGAAATGCTCTGCTTCGGATTCCATGTCGAGCTGAAGCATGTCGTCAGGTGGCAGGACAAGATTCCGAGCGATATCCTGGGCGAGCCTGGTTCCGTCCTCAATGGTGAGGGCATAACAGGAGATATGTGATGGAGTAAGCGTCATGAGTGATTCCAAGGTGCGTGTCCAATCCTGCAATGATTGGCCCGGGAGCCCGTACATCAGATCGAGGTTGATATTTTCAAAGCCAGCGCGGCGCGCAGCTTGAACCGCGGCCGCCGTATCCTGCACTTGTCCAAACCGGCCAATGGAGGCGAAATCCTTGTCCGTCATCGATTCCGCTCCAAAGCTGATCCGATTGAATCCAGCATCAGCCAGGACTGTGAGATCTCTTTCCGTGACAGAAGAAGGGTGTGCCTCCACCGTGACCTCCGTCGTGACACTGGTCGGCCAGGTCGCTCGAATCAGCGCCAGAAGCGCAGCCAGCTGATCGGCAGGGAGGGACGTCGGTGTTCCACCACCGAAGTAGATGCTCTGCAGGGCGCGGCCATTCAGGGAGTCTTGCCGATGATGGAGTGCAATTTCTTGGATGAGGGCGGAGTGAAACCGTGCCATCGGAT
>JACRLR010000028.1 GCA_016219645.1 Nitrospirota bacterium | reverse complement strand
GGGTGACGAATTGGAAGACTTGGCCGAAGAATTCAACCGCATGAACCAGCAGTTGAAAGCCGCATTCGCCGGATTGACCGACCAGGTCAAGTTGAAAACCCAGGAAGTCCAGGTCCTCCAACAGTCGACGGATCAGATCTTGGATGCCGTCCCCACTCCAATTCTCCTCATCGATGCCCACGAAGTTGTGCGCTACATCAATCAGGCAGCCCGCGAATCCTTTAACGTCCAGAACCCGATGTCGGGAACGTCGTTATTCACGATTCTTCCACTCGACCCAGCCGTTCAGAAACAGCTTCACGCGGAGTTCCAAGCCAACGGGGATACGTCTCTTGCCACAGCCGGCATCGAGCGCGAGACGGCACCGAGGGATCCACTTGCGCCGAGTACCGACCACGAATCGGCGCACCGTCGCGCTGAGCTCCACATCGGATCGCGGATCTATCACTATCAATGGTTCCGATTACCCACGAGACCAGGAGAAGAAGATAGCATCGGGCTGGTGCTTCGAGACATCACGGACGAGAGCCAACTACAAGATAAGCTGGTCCAGGCTGAAAAGACGGGAAGCCTCGGGGTCTTAACGGCTGGAATCGGCCACGAACTCAACAACCCCTTATTTGGGATCATCGGGTTGGGGGAAGCGATTCAGGACGAGCAGGACTTGGAGCATATCAGGACCTGCGCCCGGGACATCGTGGCCCATGGCCGTCGCATGGCGACGATCGTTCGAGATTTTACCGGCGTGACAAACCGTGAGGCCTTCGACCAGCACGTACCGGTGCCTGTGGAGCAGATCTTGGACCAAGTGCTGGCCACGGCACAGACCACCGTTGAAATGAAAGACATTGTGATCCACAAAACCTATGCGGGCGATACACCTGTGCTGGTCTTTCCGGACCAACTTCGGCAAGCGTTGGTGAATCTCGTGACCAATGCCACCCAAGCCATGAAGGGAACCGGCACGCTCACGTTGACGACCGCCGTGTCAGACCACACGGTGACGACAACGATCGCCGATTCCGGCCCCGGCATCTCCAAACAGCACCTGTCAAAGGTCTTCGATCCGTTTTTCACGACCAAGGGACAAGGGGAAGGTTCTGGACTCGGGCTCACGGTGGCACGACGGATTATCCGAAAGTTTGGAGGTGATCTCCGTATCGAAAGCGTCGAAGGCCAAGGCACCACCTGCGTGGTCACCCTTCCAATCAGTTCTCCACGATCTCCCGAAGGAGGCCCATGGACACCGTCCGCATCACGTTCCGAGCCGCAACCATCACATTCCTCGTAGGGGGACTCTGGGGCGTGGCGTCTCTTCACGCAGCCAAGGAGAACTCGCCCATCGGCGGCATCTCTCCGGAGAGAGTCGCCGATTACGTGCATGCCGTCCTGGAGGCCGACCGGACGATCTACACGACGCACATCGTCAACCGTATGCAGGAGAAAGGCATCGTCGCTGCGACCGAACATTGGGAACAGGACAGCGCACTCCCGCTGCCGGCCCAGTTTCTTCAACATTCAGGCCGGTTGGTCGCCGAGAGTGGACGGGGCATCCGCTACAGACTGATCGGATTCTCTCCGATCTATCAACGCAACGCGCCTGCGACCGAGTTTGAACGAAAAGCGCTGGAGGTGCTCAGGCGACAGCCTGACCGACCGATTACCGGAGTGGTTTCAAGCGGCAAGAAGCAGTACTTCCAAGCCATCTATGCAGACCGTGCTGTCTCGTCCGCCTGTATCACGTGCCACAACAGTCATCCGTTAAGCCCAAAGCAGGATTTCAAGCTCAACGATGTGATGGGTGGGATCGCCATTACGATTCCGCTGGAGTAGCAGGACACATGATAGGTCCTTATCGGCTGGAGAGCCAACAACACTGTGCGCGGGTGCAGTGCGACAAGGAGGTTACGAAGGCGTGGGCGGGTTCATAGAAACGACCGGTGGTTTGAGGTAATACTCCTCTCGATAGATCTGCACCGCCGTCATCAGCAGGCTGATAAGGATCGGGCCGACGAACAGTCCAAGCAACCCGTACAGCGCCAACCCTCCCAACACGCTGAGCACGAGGAGCAACACGGGAATCTGTACATCTTGGCCGATCAACCACGGGCGTAGGAACTGGTCGACCATCGACACGACGCCGATTCCCCACACCAGCATAATCAGCGCTTTCCCGCTCGCACCCACCCAGAAGAGGTAGAGCACCACAGGTCCCCACACCAGTCCCGTTCCGCCAAACGGGATCGGCGCCAACACGGTCGTCAACGCGGTCAGTCCCATCGGAAACGGCACATCGAGCGCCCAATAGGCCATCCCCGCTAACAGCCCTTGAACAATCGCCGTGACGAGCATCCCTTTCACCACCGCCCGAATCGTTTGATCCAACCGGGTCAGAATTTTGGACTTGTGCGACTCGTCCATCGGAATCAAATCGTATAACACGGCGAGCCACTGCCGACCGTCTTTGAAGAGAAAAAACAACACCAACAGCATAATGAAGAAATTCGTCACCAGCGTGAAGGTGTTCTTCAG
>JACRLR010000027.1 GCA_016219645.1 Nitrospirota bacterium | reverse complement strand
GCTTTGTGACCCTGGGCTGGTGCGGGTTGTTCGGCGGGACCGGCGGCGTGGCGGCGCAGATTGTCTGCCGCATGTCGAACCTGTGTGATGTGGTCTGGAACAACGAGGACAAGAAGGTCTTGCACGTCCTCCCCTACTAAGCGGGAGACTGGCACTTCGGTGGCTGAATAGTAGTGACAACTTTAGCGCCTGAAGAACTACAATGGGCGACCTACAGTAATGTAGGTCGCCCTTGTTGTTTCAAAGCAAAGTCGCCGCCAAGGAGACGAGCAGGATGTCGCCCGTTCAGTTATTCCACGATCCACAATGTGTATCCGGACGCGTCACGCAGCAGCTGATCCGTGATACCTCCGCCGAAAAATAGTTTCACCCTCTTCGAGCCGTGACGGCTCACGACGATGGTCTGGTAACCTCCAGTGCGGGCCTCGTCAAGAATCGTGTGAGCGATATCATCTTCGTGGCCAAACTTCAGCGTAACCCGATCCAGAGGAAATCCGGTCTTTCCAAACAGCTCCAGCGCTGTCAATAAAATCGGGTGTTCAAACCGGCTTTCTGCGATGAGCCAGTTTTCTTGGTCCTCCTGTAATTTCTTGGCAAGACGAACTTCTTCTGCGGGATCTTCAGATCCGCCATGTTCCAGGAGTTCGCGTGGCATCGGTTTCAGCACGTGAAACAATGTGACCTGCACGTCGCGAGTATCGCGCAAGAGCGTTCCCACATAGTGAAGGGCCCTGGCGGAGTGCTCAGAGCCATCGACGGCGATCAAAATCCTCGAGAGGAGGGCTTTCCAGGGATGAACTGTCGTCGGAGGCGGTTGAGACATAATCAATCACCAGACTTTACACGGTGAACGGTGGAATTCCGCGATCACTGGAAACACGAGTGCAGAAAAGTCCATGTAGCGCATACGTATTGCGTCCGAGTGGGTGCCGGCTTGAAAAACGATTTCCTTGTCCTCTGCGAGCGATCGGTCGACATATACAGGAAGCCCATAGAGGGTACCGAATGGCGGCATCGCGCCAATCTCGCAGTCAGGAAACAGCCCCGCGATCTCACTCTCGCTCGCGAGCCGTAGATGGCGAGTCGGAAAGAAAGCTCTCAGGCGATGAAGATCCACGTTCCAGCTTGCCGGCAGCACCGTCATGACGAACCGCTCATCTACCTTCACAATCACAACCTTGGCCATTTCTTTTTCTGGAGTGTGAAGTGTGGAGGCGATCTCCGCGGCGCGAAACGCTTGGGGATGTGACAGCAGGTCATAATGCACATGTTCATGATCGAGAAATGCGTTAAGTGTCGGCGCAATAGACATCTAACACCTCCTCATGTGGGCGACCTCTGGACGGAGGTCATGGCCGGAATGGTTAAAGGGGGACGCAGGAATGTTCGATGACGATTTGAAAAAGAGGGGGCAGGGTGGTTCACGATCAAGACTCCGCTCTGATCATGATGACTGCACTCCATCTAATAAGTATACGCCGTTTGTCTTGTTCAAGAAAGACACGGGTTCACACGTAATGGCCGAGCGATGTGGCGGTAGCTAGGTCTGAAGAAGAGGCGAAGGGAGAATCCAATTGTCTTCCATCGCGCTCTTTGCCGCAGGCCCTTGACATTCCTTCTCCGGAAGCGTTGGAATGAAGGGCGTCAACATCTTCACCCGGCATCGGGCATTACTACCTGTGTACCATGAGGAAGCAGGTCAGTCTTCAGCGCTCGATCTCGCTCTCAGTCCTCTCCATCGGTTTGCTCTCAGGCTCAGTCGGTTTG
The DNA here is from genome assembly GCA_016219645.1 of Nitrospirota bacterium. Classification (NCBI taxonomy): domain Bacteria; kingdom Pseudomonadati; phylum Nitrospirota; species Nitrospirota bacterium. Next base: position 3,848 of record JACRLR010000027.1, on the reverse strand, counting down.
GGCTATGCGTATTGGCAGTCGACATACTCATTACGCGAGACCATCGGCCTCGGGTTTCAGGAACTTGCTCGACAGAGTGCAGATAAAGTCGGGTTAATCCTGGATAGGGAAATCGAATGGGTGGAACGGTTCAGTTCCCTCCCGGAGGTCAGGGGAGCAGTTCAAGAAGGTACGAGACTCACTTTTGACCAGGCGGTTCTTCAACGGTGGAAAGAGTCGCAACGGCCGTATTTTCGGTCATTGATCATCCTCGATCGCCTAGCCCGTTCCGTCGGCGGGGTAGCAACCGACAATACGGGGACGGATCATACCGGGCAACCTTGGTGGCCGGTCGTATTCGAACAGCGCCGGTCATGGGTTGGAGAGCTGCGAATCGACGAAACGGGGCAAGGCCATTTGGAGGTTGCCGTGCCGATCGTCGACGAGACCGGAGTCGTCGTGGGCGTGTTACATGCCATGATCGAAAAGGAGGAGCTCTTAACTTCAGTCCTCCGAAGTAGAATCGGTAATACAGGCCATGTGATGCTGATTGGACCGAAAGGGAAGGTATTGGCCTGTCCGTTCCTTCCACCCGCGCAACATACGACAATCACTGCATCAATGAACGAGTCACACAACTCGGCCCCGTCAATGCCGGAGCTTGCCTGGATGGAGGCCCAGGACGATGGCCATGGTCAAGGGGGCGGGATCATCGGACTTGCATCCGTGGCGCTCCGACCAGGTATTGTCCAGGAGGCCATGTGGTCCATTCTCGTCAGCCAAGATCCCAATGAAACCTATGCGCCGTTGCGTCTCCTCACGTGGAAACTTTCGGCATTCGGCATGCTGACCATAGCGGTGGTTGGCCTACTCCGATGGCGCCTCGGTCGCCGCATTGTGCAGCCGATCAATGCACTGGTCGAGCGAGTGCATCTCTTGGGAGAGCCGGACGGTGAAAAGCCGACGATGGCGACGCAGCCTTCCGGCATTGTGGAAATCGATACCTTAGCCGTAAGTTTCGATGAATTAGCCGAGCGGCTCGAGCGTGCCTCACGAGAGCGGAGGCAATATGTGGCGGAACTCGAACGAGCGAATCAGGAGCTGGTTATTTCCGAGGAGCACTACCGTCTGTTATGGGATCACTCAACGGACATCAGGTTGCTGGTCAACAAAGAGGGTATTATCCAGGATGTCAATCGGAGGGGTGAGATCAAATTAAGGACCTCTGCTGATCGCCTGATTGGGATGAAGATTGGGAATCTTTTTCAGGAAGCAGACCGTTCCCGGTTGCACCGATTGTTGGACGAGGTCATCGACACCAAGAAAGAAGAGCCGGCCGGCGAGATGCGGATGCCCTCACCGGCTGAAGGCACGCTCATCATGGATGTCGATCTGGTGCCGGTCGAGAACGCCGGATCGCCGGTCGTCGTGATGGTACAGTTGAGCGACCTCACCGAAAAGAAGCGGCTCGAAGAACAGTTGATTCGTTCGGAGCGCCTTGCTTCGCTCAGTCAGTTTGCTTCAATGTTCGCCCACGATATTCGTAATCCGTTGGTGGGGATCAAGAAGACGTTGGAGTTGCTCGCGCAAGACGAAGGATCGCAGCCGTCCGCGAGGCGACAATGGTGGGGCGACATGCAATTGACGATCGACCTGTTGCTCGGCATGATCAACGACATGCTGGATGTGTATCAAGAGAGCTACTCCGGGCTTCCGCTCTTGACTTCATCGGTATCGGTCAACAGCCTGGTCGCTGACGTGGTGCAGCTCTTCCGATCCGAAGCCACCGCGAGGCGAATTGCCTTTCAGATCGAGATGCCGGAGGATGATGTCGGAATGACAGCCGATCGTCGCCGTCTGTTACGGGTGCTCATCAATCTCGTCCACAACGCCATCAAGTTTTCTCCACACGGAGGAACGATTACTGTGACGGTTCACGCGGAGGCGCGAGGAAGTACGGGTCGCGAGTCGTGTGGCACGTCCTCCTCCCAGGCCACCATTCAGGTTGCGGACGAAGGACCCGGCATCGCTCCTGAGGATCTTCCCCATCTGTTCGAGATGTTTTTCAGGAGGAAGGATCCCGGAGACATTCGAATTGGACGAGGGCTGGGGCTGCACTTTTGCCGCCTCGTGGTGGCGGCGCATCGTGGGAGGATTCGTGCGGAGAATCGCCCTTCCGGTGGCGCGGTCTTTTCAGTCGAACTGCCGCTGAATCAGGAGGCTTATGCCGGCCACATTGCTGATTGCCGAGGATCAACGGCTTTTTAGGCAAAGCCTTCGACTGCTTCTTGAGCGCGAACCGGATCTCCAGGTCGTCGGAGAAGCGACCGATGGACACGAGGCGTTCGATCTGGCGGTCAAAACCAAACCCGATATGATTCTGATGGATGTAGACATGCCCAGGCTCGACGGGGTCACAGCCACACGCCTGATCAGAGGCTGCCTCCCTGATGTGAAGGTGTTGATGTTGTCGGTTCATGATGAGGACGCGAGAATCGTGGCGGCGGTTCAAGCCGGCGCCTGCGGCTACATTCTAAAGGATGCCGACCACGCCGAGTTTCTTCGCATCATCAGAGCCACCTACCGAGGGAAGCAAGTCCATTCCCTCTTTATGCCGGACGGCTTTGCCAGAAACGTGGTCTCCGCACGGCACGAGGCTGGGAGCGGGAGTTCGGTTGGAATGGGACTATTGACCGAACGTGAGAGGGAGATTCTCGCCTATGCTGCGTCCGGGCGGGGCAATAAAGACATCGCAGATCAGTTGTGTGTATCGCTCGATACCGTAAAGACCCACCTCCACCATATCTATCGAAAGCTCGGCGTCGCCGGCCGTGTCGAAGCGGTCCTGGTCTATGTGAACAGCAAGTAGCGTAGGCGTTTCTTCCAATCCATCACCTGAACGGTGTAGCCAAAAACCATCCTTCGGGTGATAGGTTTCGTTCGTTGCCTTCGATAGGATAATGCCAGTTCAGAGAAAGATGAAAGGCAGTTCTAGGAGAAGCATTGAACTTTTTACCAGGAAAGGAGGCGAAGTGAGGTACAGATTGAGGACCTAGTTCCGTTGGCGTTGACACCTTTCGATTGAATGAAGAAAGGAGGCTTCCATGAAATCGATACTTGTGACATTCGTTGCGGTCTCCTGTGCGCTAGTCCTGTTCGCCGGGGAGGGTGTATTGGCTCAATCCACCAATTGGATGGATGAGCTGAGCGGCTCGGTGAAATTTTATCAGTCCAGATATCCCGGCACGTATAGCGACCCAGCCAATTGGCAACCGTATCTCAGCGAACTGAACCTCATGAAAAGGGCTGCAATAAAGGGCGATCAACAGGCTGTAAGGGTCGGGATGGCCAAATGGTTCAAGATGCTCAAGGAGCGGGACTTCGGAATTAACCCGAAGGCAGCAGACGAGCTCTTCCGTATCGCAGTGTTGGCAACACCCTTCGATGAATACAAGATTGCTGTCCCGAATCAATAAGGGACCCAAGGTCCCAAGCGGGCCATCGCAAGCGCGGGCGGGCAGTGATTGGCCGTCATGAGGTGGAGGAGGCCGCCGAGCTGCTCGTCCGTGCCGCAGACTTGATGTTGGTTGGCTCAGGAAACATCCTGCCGAGTCCTTCCGTGTTGTCCCGGCAGTACCCGTGTGTGTTGACTCTCGCATGATTGCCGGGATCATGCCCCCCCCCTCGAACATCCTCTCTCGAAACCTGATTCTGTTTCTGCCCTAGTGTTAGGGAAGGTCTGATTAATTCATGTTTGCACGAAGAACTCTGTTCCTGGGTGGATCAACGGGGGCAAACAGGTGGGAATCCGCTGGTCCGAGCGCGTCTTTCTCGGGGTTAGCCCGCTGTCGGGCCGCCCGGAACCTCGG
>JACRLR010000026.1 GCA_016219645.1 Nitrospirota bacterium | reverse complement strand
CGGCCTGACGATGACGAGCCGCAAGTTCGATGACATATTCGGCGGCCCCCCTCGCCAGGCAGAATCGAAGTTTGGTCAGCGGGAAATGGATTTAGCTCGATCGATTCAGGAAGTCACCGAGGAAGTCATGCTGCGACTGTCTCGGACGATGCACCGGGAAACAGGCGTGGACTATCTCTGCTTAGCGGGCGGTGTCGCACTCAATTGCGTCGGGAACGGGAGGATACTGCGAGAGGGGCCGTTTAAGGGAATTTGGATTCAGCCGGCCGCCGGCGATGCAGGTGGGGCATTAGGTGCGGCATTGAGCGCCTGGCACCAGTATGAGAACAAGCCCAGGACCGCAGACAATATTCACGACAAAATGAAGGGAAGCTATCTGGGGCCGGCAAACAGCAATGAGGATGTCGAAGCAAGGCTGAAGACCCTGGGGGCTGTGTATAGTCGGCTGGATGAGAAGGATTTGTATGGTCGGGTGGCCGATGAACTGGCAGCGGGAAAAGTCGTGGGATGGCATCAGGGACGTATGGAGTTTGGACCGCGATCCCTTGGGGGGCGCAGTATACTGGGGGATGCGCGGAACACAAAAATGCAGTCTGTGTTGAACCTCAAGATTAAGTATCGGGAATCGTTCAGGCCCTTTGCGCCTTCTGTGCTGAGAGAGCGAGTGTCGGACTACTTTCAAATGAGCTGTGATAGTCCCTATATGTTGCTCGTGGCGCCGGTTCTTGAAAAACGACGACTTCCGTTCGACCCGGGCCAGAAAGAGCTCTGGGGCATTGATCTACTCAATGTGCCACGCTCGGACATTCCATCCGTCACGCACATCGACTATTCGGCCAGAATTCAAACCGTTCACGAGGAGACGAATCCCCGGTACTACAAGTTGCTCAAGGCGTTTGAGGAAAAGACGGGCTATGCCACTTGTGTGAATACGTCGTTCAATGTGCGTGGCGAACCAATTGTCTGCACGCCGGAAGATGCCTATCGCTGCTTTATGCGGACGGAGATGGATATCCTGGTAATCGAGAATTACGTGCTGAAGAAAGAGGATCAGAAGCCCCTTGAAGGGGATTCTGATTGGAAGAAGGAATTCGAGCTCGACTAGCTGAAGGGGGAGGGAGAGAGACCATGGAGCAAGCAGCCACACGCAAAGAGCTACGGCAATTTGGATTGTTGGTCGGAACAATCTTTACCGTGATCGGCCTGTGGCCGCTCGTCTTTCGCGGAGAGCCGTTGCGCCTGTGGGCAATCGCACTTGGAGGCCTGCTCATCGCGTGCGGGGGAGTGCTTCCGTCTGTATTAGCACCCGTGCATAAAGGGTGGATGTGGGCCGGGCATATTCTGGGGTGGATCAATACCAGGATTTTGCTCGGCATCGTGTTTTATGGTCTGGTGACTCCAATCGGTATTGTATTACGTCTGATGGGGAAGGATACGATGAGGCAGGGGTTTGCCGAGTCAAGTACGACCTACCGAGTGGTCCGATCTCCGAGGCCCCATTCCCATATGAAACACCAGTTTTAAACAGGTGTTCGTCACCAGGAGGTGCGTGTGGGCGATTTTGTGATGGAACTCTGGGCGTTCATGAAGGAGCGCAAGAAGTTTTGGCTCCTTCCGATAATTGTAGTGCTCGTACTCCTTGGAAGCCTGATTGTCCTGACCCAGGGATCGGCGGTGGCTCCATTTATCTATACCCTCTTCTAAGGCGTTGTAAATAACTAGGCTTGAGTTCTAACTCCAAGTGCAACACTAGGGTTCTGCCCCACTGCACAAATAAGGGCGAAGAACATCTTAAGCCCACTCCGCCGAAGTAGCTCCGGCTACGGCCGTGGCTTCTTGCGAAGGCGGGCGAAAAAGGAAGCTGTTGCGTTCCGGAGGGGGTTCGAGGAGAATGCTGTGTGTATGGCCTTCGGAAAAGCCACCCTGTTCGGCCTCGTCCTGGCCGTTCTGCTCTCGTTCCCCTCGGGAGCGCGCTCCGAGATCACGGCGAGCGAGGCGGCCTGCAACGGAGCCTCTTCCGCTATCGACGTACGCGTCCACGGCCTTCGTAGCGACCGGGGCTACGTGATGTTCGTCCTGTACGGGGACAAGCCCAAGGACTTTCTCGTCAAGGGAAAGAAAATATTCAAGCAACGCTTCGCTGCGAACCAGGAAACCGTGGAGTTCTGCGTGAGCCTCTCTAAGCCCGGCATCTACGCCGCCACGGCCTACCACGATGAAAATGGCAACGGGAAATTCGACAAAAACCGGGTCGGCCTTCCCGTCGAAGGCTTCGGCGTGTCGAACAACCCTACAACATTTCTTACCCCACCCAGCCACGATCAAGCGGCATTCACAGTCGCGCATGGCCCCACGAGGGTGGATATCGAAATTAAGTATTAGGTATGCTGATGGAAGAGTCGGTCGCCTCACCATTTATTTTATTTACACGCTGTTTTAGTGTCCTGAGTGTGAACTCCACTGACAAAATCGGGCCACACTGGAAAAGCGCCACCGCCTGGTGCCGGGTGTTCGCATCATTCGGCAAGCGGTGGCAACGGAGATTGAGGGGCGCGATGTTTGGCTTACCTAGCGGGAGACGCAGTTCTGAGGAGTGGTTCTATTGAAAGGAGACTCGACATTGGAAAATTCACATGAGCATTCTCTACAACCTCAAGGAAATAAGACATATGGCCTCAAGCCTGGAGCTGAGGAGTTTCCTTTGATGGTCATTATTTCCATCATTTACCCCTGTAACATGGGTTGTCCGAATTGCCCATATACCGATTCGAATTCGGATATCCGACGCTATTACAAAGAGCACAATGGCGAGCATATGCCCTTAAAACTGTGGAAGAAGATCGCTGATGAATGCGGTCCATATGGAGCCTGGATGCGTTGCACCGGTGGTGGAGAGCCCATGCTTCATCCTCAAATGGTTGACATGATTGAGTACGCGAAGTCCAAAGGAGCACGCATATGGCTCAACACAAATGGAAGCATGTTTGGACCTACCGACAAGTTGCGAAACAACCTCGCTCGAATCATTAAAGCCGGTATTGACTTAATCGAATTTTCTATGGATGCCTCCGACCATGAGACGTATGCGCTGTTGCGTCCGCCGCGGAGTGGGAAGCCTGGAAATGCGGAGCAGTGGTGGGCAAAGCATGTTAACAATGTCCGCGCGGCGCTCTCTCTGCGTAAGCAGTTTGTGACCACAAACCGCATTGTTGTTTCCATTATTCGTCAAGAGGCATTGGAAGGAAGAGTGGACGAAGCTGTCCAGTATTGGTTGAATGAGGTCGGTGTTGATGAAGTTATTACAAGAAAGTTTCTGTCGTGGGATGACAACACAAGAATTGATCTAAAGAAATCAGTCGATCCCCATCTTTACGCCAGCCTTCCGACGAAAAAGGAAGAGCCGTGTGTGTGGCCGTTCGAACGACTCAACGTGGATACGCTTGGGAGAATTGCTCTATGCGGGCAGGACATTTCCTTTAAGACTGCTTCGCTATTTCCGAACGCGAACGAGAAGTCGATTAAGGATATTTGGCAGGGCGAACAGTTCAACTGGTATCGGCAAATGCATTTAGATGGTCGTGGAGCAGAGTGCTGGCCCTGCCGTGGATGTTCTGCCTGGTTTGCAGGTATCAGAGACTGGGAGCATGGTTGGCAAAAGGTCTTGAAAAATTCAGGGAACCACCTCAAAGAAGTAATGAAACAAGACTTGGGTGTGGAAGTTGAAATCTACCAACCAAAGATCTAAGCGGACAGAGAAGCTTCCTGAAAAAGTAGATCGAGAACATGTCATTGGGGGACAGCTCGTCAGATTGCACAGTCTTGCGCTGCGGCATCTTGATAAGAGTCGCTCCTGGTTCAACAATCCAGAATTGGCTCGGCTGCTTGGACGAATTCGCAAGATTTCCGATGCTGAACATAAGGAGTGGTTTTCGGGGCTGCATCAAAGAGGAGATTGCGTCTACTTCGCGATTGAAGTAGGAAGCGGAGGAAGGCACGTTGGGAATATATGGTTGTGGGATATTGACTCATTTCATCGGAAGGCGGAGTTAAGGATTCTGATTGGCGAGGCAGATTGTTTAGAGAAGGGTGTTGGAACAGAAGCCATTCAACTTCTTTGCAAATACGGCTTCGGTAACATGAATTTGCACAAGATCTACGCCTATGTTCATGCGACTAACCCAAGGGCGCGACGTGCTTTTGAGAAAGCCGGGTTTGAGATAGAGGGAATCCTCAAGGAAGATCGGTGGATTGAAGGACAATTTATAAATGTCTACGTATTAGGAAGGTTGCATGGTGGGCGCTGAAGCGATTCATATGATGTATGATGGCCACGGCCTCTTCTGCATTCACAGTTTAGGACTGTTTCAGTCTGCCGATGGTAGGCATGTTGTTTCGACTCCATGACGCCCATGGTAAAAATGTAATTGTAACTGAAGAAATCCTCCCTATAGTGCCGCGCTAGAACCTTCATGGAAGTCATCTTCTCTCCACAGCCTTTCCTGTCCCCAGAGTTAAGCCTCCATGCGCAGGTATTTATTCGGACGGCTTATGGGTTGATTCTCTGCGGCACATTGCTGATCGCGCTGCCTCATTGGCGACGCTTCTTCTTGAGTGAACGCTGGGGAGGGTATGCCCAGTCGCTGCGCGAAGTTGAGTTGGTGCAGAATCCCGTAATTGCCCCCCTGGTTTTGGCTGTGTGGTGGGCTTGTGGCGTCCTCATCGCGGCGGGCGTGTGGAGTCCCTGGCCTGCCGTGCTGAACCTCTTATTCTGTCGGTATTTTTTTATTGCGATGCGTTGGAAAGGGTTGGCTCGTGGCATGGGGGCACCGGGCTTCGTGCTCTACTGGGGGGGATTGTCCGTTGTCCTGCTCGAATATTGTCTACGGTATGCTCCTGATGTGCGGCCCCTCGCACTCCAAGTGTTACAAGCAGACTTCGCCTTTATCTATTTATCATCTGGATTTTATAAATTCTCGGCTGGTTACCCTCAGAATCACGGAATGGAAATAGGCATGGCTAATCCGGCTTGGGGCTATTGGTGGAAGTCCTACATGAGTATGCCGCCGTCCCATGGTCTATTCCGATTTCTGAATCATCTAGCGTGGTCCTCGCAGATCCTGGCAGGAATTCTGATGCTTTTGCCGCCGACTCGGTTTATCGGAGGGGTGATTATTATTGGGATGTTCATCTTCATTGCGACGCAGATTCGTCTTGCCTTGTTATGCGAGGTTGTGATCTTGTCTAGTGGAGTTATCTTCTTCCATCCAGGGAGTGCCGGCGATCAACTTCTGGCCAAGATCGTGGGACCGGTCGCTCAGCCAGCGGTCGAATCATTTCCCGGTCTAGGTATTGTCAACACGGGATTGGTCATCCTGCTAGGTGCGTATTTGATCCTGCTCCCCCTTGTACACGGTGGACTCTCCTACAACTTTTATCTACGGCGATCTTTCCCTCTGCCGATACAGAAAGCACTTGAGAAGTACACGAACTTTTTCGGGCTTATCGTTTGGAGGGTCTTTTCCGTTGACCTCATTAATTTCTTCATTCGAGTGTTTCGATGTCCTGAGGGTCGGGCGCATGAAAGAGTGCTCATCTCTTGCCATGGACGTGGGGGAGGGTTTCGATTCGATCACGTCGTCGAATCCATTACGCTGGCGTGTATTTTTACAACGCTCAAGTATTATCCAACCAACAAGGCTCTCTTCGATGAGCGATTGCTTCGATACGCCAAAACCTTTAAATGCCAAACCAATGACTTATTGCTGTTCGAATATGTCAGCCTCAAGAAGGAGTCTGATAGGTTTGTGTTTACTCCGGTAGCTGAGTACGTGGTTGATCTCCGTGCAATGACAGTGAAGGAGCACGTACTAGACACGTCGGTTTCGACGAGAGCCGTGCATGCCGTATCCCCGGTTCACGAAGGTCGCCGGCCTGGCACCTATGCTCCATCAGGAGGGCAGTAACCATGTGCGGCATTGCCGGATGCTTTGGGGCAAACGAGGAACAGGTTGTGAGAGAGATGATCACGACGCTTGCCCATCGTGGGCCCGATGATGAGCATGTTATTGCAGGAAAGGATTTTTCGATAGGAGCAAGACGGTTGAGCATCCTTGATTTGCCAGGCGGTCGGCAACCAATCTCAAATGAAGGAGGGACAATATGGGCAGCGCAAAACGGAGAGATTTACAACTTTCCTGAAATTCGACGGCAGCTGGAGGAGCGAGGGCATCGCTTGCAGACCCACTGTGATACGGAGGTATTGCCCCATCTGTACGAAGAACACGGGACAGATTTTGTGGCACACATCGATGGCATGTTTGCTGTGGCCATCTGGGACGATAAGGATAAAGTTGGCTTGTTGGCCCGAGACCGGATGGGAAAGAAACCATTGTACTATTGTCTCCACGATGGTGCGCTGTTTTTCGCATCGGAAATTAAGGCACTTCTGCGTCTTCCAGGATTTGAACGGCGGCTGAATCTAGAAGCGCTGCATCACTACCTGAGTTTCAAGCATGTCCCGCATCCTTCATCGATTTTTAGTGGAATTGCCGTCCTGCCTCCGGCACACCTGTTGACCTATCGTCCTGGGCGGGAGCCATCAGTCCGGCGGTATTGGGATCTCGACTTTTCAGGGAAAGGCGGGAGTGCCGGGATGACGGAAACAGAGATCACAGACCACCTCTTGGTTCTTCTCCGGCAAGGGGTACAACGCCGATTACTTTCTGATGTTCCGATCGGGTTTTTCTTGAGCGGAGGGCTCGATTCCAGCTTGTCGACGGTGCTTGCGGCAGAACTTTCGGCCAGCAAGATCAAGACCTTTACGCTTACATATTCGCGGGACTCGACGACGGAAGGGAAAGAGGAAGATCGGCGCTGGGCCCGGTGGGTTGCAGACCGGTATAACACAGAACATCATGAGGAAACGATTCAGGTCACAAACTTCCCCGAAAACCTTCGCCGCATTTTGACTTGCTTCGATGAGCCGTATGCCGGGGTGGTCTCGACGTATTTCTTGTCCCAACTCATTAGTCGGCATGTTAAGGTGGCGCTTTCCGGTGATGGCGCTGATGAGTTATTCGGGAGTTATCTTTCGCACCGGCTGGCAGTGCCGTTGAGCAATTACCAATCCTATCAACAAACCGGAGATGTGAAGGGGCTAGAGCCGTTCGATAAGCAGCTGGATTTTCTGGCCAAACTGGCAGAACCGGAGGATTGGGCTTGGCGATCTAAGTTGGTCGTGTTCAGTGACGCTGAGAAAGAATCCCTCTACGCTCCTGATATGTGCCTAAAAGGGAAAACCTTCAGCAGTCGGGAACGCGTTCGCCAGGACTTTTCGGGGCTTTCAGCGCGCGACCCTCTCAATCGAATCCTGGAAGCCGAATTCCGCACGATTTTCCCGGATCAAGTTCTTGCATTCGTTGACAGACTCTCCATGGCACATTCCTTAGAGGTCAGGACAGCCTATCTCGACACGGATTTCGTGTCCTTCGTTGCTGGTTTGCCTGGAAGACTCAAGATTAAGGATGGTGAGACCAAATATCTACTCAAGAAGTTGGCGCTCCAGTATTTTCCTTCCGAGATGGTGTATCGGAAAAAAGAAGGGTTTCTCATGCCCATTACTCAGTGGCTGCTTCGAGATCTCGAAACCTACGTTCGGGATACCTTAAGTCCACAACGATTGAGTAAGCACGGACTCTTCCGGTCCGAATACGTGCAAGGACTCGTAGACGGTTTGTATCAAAACCATTCTGATCACCATGCTGTGAATAAAGTCTATTCGCTGTTGGTATTTCAAGAGTGGTACGAATTATACATGGTGTAGTCAGACGCCGTGAATGAGCCGACCGACCTCGGCGGCTACTGTTCGCGAGGTCACCAATTCCATGTCTCAAACGGATTTGACACTGTGTGTTCTCCAGCCTGGCTATCTGCCTTGGCTCGGGTTTTTTGACCAAATGCGCCGCAGTGACATCTTCGTCATCTATGACGATGTGCAATACGACAAGCATGGTTGGCGGAACCGCAATCGAATCAAGTCGCCCGATGGCCCTTATTGGCTGACTGTTCCCGTTCGCCATAAGGGGTTGGGGTGGCCGAAGATCAACGAAATCGAGATCGACAACCAATCGGCTTGGGCGAAGAAACATGTCGGAACGATTCGGCAGTTTTACTCCAAGGCGCCGTACACCACCCAGTATCTGCCCATGCTAGAGAACCTCCTGTCAAAGCCATGGGCTTCGCTGGTAGAGTTGGACATGGCGGTGATCACATTGATATGCACATGGCTGGGGCTCGATCGTCATGTCGTGCGCTCCTCCTCGTTGGGCATCGAAGGGGCCCAAAGTGAACGACTCTACAAGTTCTGTGAGCATTTTGGCGCACGGCAGTATCTCAGCGGTAGCTCGGCAAAGAACTATCTCGACCTTGATTTATTCGCGCGGAATCGTATCGCGGTCATATGGCAGGACTACCACCACCCGGTGTATCCACAGCAACATGGAGAATTTGTCCCCTATCTTTCCGTGCTGGACCTTGTGCTAAATTGTGGGCCTGAGAGTTCAGGAATCTTGGCTCGTCAATGTACAGAGGAGAAAACGTGAAGACCATACTCATTACCGGTGGAGCAGGTTTTATCGGGAGCAACTTTGTCCGCTATCTTTACGACAAATATCCGAATTGCCGATTGATTGTTCTCGATGCCCTCACGTACGCCGGCAATGTCAAGAATCTCCCGGTTGATATCAATAACGGTTCCGATGAGCGCCTGATGTTTTGGTATGGGAACGTGAGAAACGGTGAACTGGTTGACACTGTTGTGTCGCAGTCAGATGTCGTCTTCCATTTCGCGGCCGAATCACATGTGACCCGTTCTATCTATGACAACCTGTTGTTTTTTGAGACGGACGTACTCGGGACGCAGGTGGTTGCCAACGCGGTCTTGAAATACCGAGACCGGATAGAGCGCTTCATTCACATCTCGACATCGGAGGTCTACGGGAGTGCCGTCGCCGACAAAATGGGGGAAGATCATCCGCTTCTTCCCATGAGTCCCTACGCTTCGGCCAAGTGCGGGGCCGATCGTTTAGTGTATTCTTATTGGGAAACGTATAAAATTCCGGCGGTCATTGTCAGGCCGTTCAACAACTATGGCCCTTATCAGCATCTTGAGAAGGTCGTGCCGAGATTCATCACCAGCTGTCTTCTTGGCGAACCGCTTACCGTTCACGGAGACGGATCGGCTGCGCGGGATTTCATCTATGTCCAGGATCATTGCGAAGCATTGGACCTGATCCTCCACGCGGATCGTGACAAAGTCGTTGGTGAAGTGATCAACCTCGGAACGGGCTTGCACACCGATTTACTGACCATCGCCAATGCGGTTCGGGATCTGATGAAGCCCAAGAATAGTCCGATTCAATTTATCGGAGACCGGCCAGGACAGGTGTTTCGACATACCTGCGACTACTCTAAGGCCAATCGTCTTCTTGGATGGTCTCCGCGTGTGTCCTTTGAGCAGGGATTGGAACAGGCCGTTCAGTGGTATCGGGACCATGAATCATGGTGGAGGCCGCAGATGTGGATGAGGCATATTCCGATCATTACAGCGGATGGTAAACGGGAGTTACATTAAGATGTCTATTCCCTTCTTTATGCATGACCTTGGTGAACCAGAGATAGAGGCAGTGCGACGGGTGCTGGCGGGGCCGATCCTCACGACAGGTGAGGTTGTGGCGACGTTTGAGCGCCGATTTGCCGATTACCTTGGCCGTCGCCATGCACTTGCCGTGACCAGTTGCACCGGCTCATTGCATCTTTCACTCCTGGCGTTGGGTATTGGCGCAGGTGACGAAGTGATTACTACCCCCATGACCTTCATTGCGACTTCGACTGCAATCATCGAGGCTGGGGCCAAGCCGGTGTTTGTTGATGTGGAACCAGATACAGGAAATTTGAATGCTTCTCTGATCGAAGCCGCGATTACTCCGCGTACCAAAGCGATCATCCCGGTGCATCTGTATGGCCAGATGTGTGATATGCGGGCAATCCGAAAGGTTGCGGATAAGCATGGTCTCTTCGTTATTGAAGATGCAGCGCATTGTGTAGAAGGAATGCGCGACGGCATTCGACCAGGTGAATTGGGAGATACCGCCTGCTTTTCATTTTATGCGACGAAAACCCTTACATGCGGTGAAGGTGGAGCGTTGGTGACTGATCGTGATGCGTTGGTGGAAAAGCTGCGTCTTTTGCATCATCACGGCATGACGAAGACAGCGGCAGATCGTCATCGAGAGGGGTACCAACATTGGGACATGACTGTACTCGGATGGAAGTACAACATGGACAACATCCATGCGGCATTGCTTCTGCCGCAACTGGAACGATTGGAAGAGAATTGGCACAGGCGTGAGACTGTCGCGCAATGGTACGTTCAGAGGCTGAAAGAGTGTCCTGGCCTTTCGTTCATTTCGTCCAAGCCTGGCGTACGTCATGCGAGGCATCTCTTCCCTGTTTGGATCGGGAATGGTCGCCGTGACGGAATTATTCAAGGTCTTCAGCGCGAGGGGATTGGTGTGGTTGTCAATTATCGCGCCATCCATTTGTTGACCTATTTCAGGGAAACATTCGGTTTCAGGGCGGGGGTCTTCCCCCATGCCGAACGTATTGGAAACGAAACGATGTCTCTACCGTTCTACCCTGCGATGTCTGAGAAACAGGTAGTCGTGGTTACGGAGACACTGACACGTCTACTTAAGGAAGGGGCATGATTCATCCATCAACTTTCGTTTTCAGATTGATCAGACGCTACGGGTCTATTAAGTCATCAATCAGAGTTCTACATGGAAAAGAGATGCGCGTCTCCGTGGTCAGATACAGAGCGCCGCAGCTTCAGCGATGGGCAACATAGCGGAAGGATTCGTGCGTCGTTCGAATAAAGAGTTTTTGCAGTATCTGTTCATCGCTATCTCCTCGTCCGCAGAAGTTCGAAGTCATCTGTACATTGCAGTTGATCAAGGGTATCTGTCCAAGGACTCGTTTAAATCGGTTTACGCGCAGGCTCTTCCTCCTTTGACGGGCCTTTTCTCGTGGAATATTTCTTGTGCTTTGTTCCAGGGCGCCATGTGAGGAAAATCCTTCGCCCCCTCTTAAATCTGGCCGCCTGGCCCTTGAAGTAAATTGACGTTCTGATTCGCCGAAGTCCGAATCCCCGCATGGCTGTCGATGCGTTCCACTGTGTGGGGGTGAAAATGAAATGCTTGTGCCCCGAAATGCTAGGAGAGGCTGACTCCTGTGCATAATGAGGCCCCTCGGACCTCCGGTGTCGTTTCCAGTAAGGAGATGTCAGGTGGTCTTGGCGAGTAGTCACGGGGACCCTTGATGGACGACTCTGGAGGGAGACGACATTTGGACCCTGTCCGCGTTCTCCATCTGATTGATGGACTGAGCGGCGGAGGATGTGAGCGCTTTTTGTGGGATATCGTGCGCTTATCGCCCCCAGGGATGTTGAGGCATCGGGTGGTGACGATTCGCCCTGAGAGGCCCGATTTTGTTTACGCAGACCGCTTGCGTGAAGCAGGCGCCTACCGTCAACCCCGCACACGATCCTCTTTGCACCGGACAGGAGAGGCAGGTCATCCTCCGAAACGACCGAAGAAGATGACCATGGCTCGTCAGCTGAGGCGGAAGGTACGGCGCGTCGCTTGGTACGCAAGGATGTGGCGGCATCTGGTCACAGCCCTCATTCAGTTTCGCCCGGATGTCATCCACGTCCACATGTTCCGGGGATTCACCAGCGGGGCCCTGTTGAGGCTTTTGTTCCGGATCCCTGTGGTTCACACTGTCCCTTGCCTGGTCTCCCAAATGATCGACGAGGGAATGCCATGGATGCCGAAGCGTTACGTTCGGTTCGGTAGGTCCGTAGACTATTTCTTTACGGGTTACCGGGAAGAGCTGCTCGGCCTGGGGATACCCGCGTCGAAAATACGTGTGGTCAATGGCGTGGTGAATCTGAGCTCGCTCAACAGGGTGAAGGCCAAACGCGAGCAGTTCTACACATCGATCAGGGAGGATTTGCAGTTACCCGACAATGCTCTGATCGCGCTGTCTGTAGGACGATTGCATCCCACAAAGGGGCACCTGTTCGCCCTCGAGGCCATTGCAAGTCTGGTGGGCCAATTCCCCGCGCTTCACTGGGTTCTGCTGGGTGCAGGGGATCAGTACCAGGAGCTGTTAGCGCGCGTGGAAACGTTGGATGTCAGCCGGCACGTCCATCTACTGGGGTTTCAGGAGGATCCCCTCCCTTATTACGCGGCGGCAACGCTGTACCTGCGAACCAACATTCTCGAAGCCGAAAACCTCTCCAGCTATCAGGCGATGGCTATGGGCCTTCCCGTCATCGGATTCGATACGGGACAGGAGACTGAGCTGATCAACAAGGTGGGCCATGGCGTCCTGGTGCCCAACCAGGATGCCGGCGCTCTGTCCCGCGCGATCGCGGAGATGCTAAGCCTACCCGACCTGGGACGGGCAATGGGGTTGCGTGGCGTCGAGTACAGTCAGGCGAACCTGGACATCCAGCAGGCGGTCGAACAGTATACCTCCGTCTACATCGCGCTCCGTGATAGACATAATCATGACCCCAGCGGCCAATGACTCCATGGACCTTTCCACACTCATCCAACCGTTGAGCTGCTGAGCGATTTCAGCGATTCCCGATAAAGACACCGAGGTATCAATCCACCGCGGAATCGACGGAAAAGCCAAGTGGCCTGCGCCACAACCGTAAGCGAGAATCGTGTCCCTCCCCGATAAATATGGACGGATTTTTCTGAAAACCTCATCTCCATAAGGATACGTGAAGTATCTTTCAGGAAAGCGAGACTCATAACTCCAGAACTTTGCGATAAGGTCAGGAGTCTATTCAAGCTTAGGGTCCTGCATGGTGGATTGCTGCGCCCTAAAAGAAGCCACAGGAAAATGTCGCTGGGCTAACAGGGTTCAAGTGTTCGAATCCGAACCTGTAATCTGTTGGCTAACAACACATCGAGATATTGCTCCACGGCGTGGTCGACCGAAAAGAGCGAGGCCCGCTTCTGCAACAGTCCTCTATCAGGAGGGGCATCCAGCGTCGAGAGGATGGCCTGGGCCATGGCCGCCGGGTCGCCCACCGGCACGAGCCGGCCGTACTGTCCGTCCTCCAGGATTTCGGCCGGTCCGCTTGGACAATCGGTGCTCACGACCGGGCAGCCGCAGGCCAGCGCCTCGATCAGCACGCCGGGGAGTCCCTCATAGGCTGAGGAGAGCACGAAGACCGCGGCACGTGCCATGTAGGCGAACGGGTTACTCGTGAACCCTGGCAGAGAAACGTCCTGGTCGACTCCAAGCTCGCGCGCTAGCGCTTCGAGCTTGCGCCGCATCTCCCCTTCACCGAGTAGGAGAAGCCGCGCCTGACGCTGGGCCCGCATCTGCGCGAAGGCCTGGAGCAGAGTGGGAAAGTCTTTCTGCTCCGTCAGGCGTCCTACGGCGATGATCACGGGAGGCGCCCCGGGCTTGAACCACGGATGGTCGATCGGGGCTTCAGCCTTCTTGGCCAACTCCGAATCCACCACGGGATTGTACACCGTCGTGACGAGCTCAGGCGGCAAACCTCCCAGCGTCCTCAGGTCGTCGGCAACCCCGCGCGAGACCGCGATGATGCGGTCCGCCTCGGGATACGTCCGCCGGATCAATGGCACGATGAACCGCCACCGCCATTTTCGTCTGTCGGCCCCGTACCGCAGGTGACTCGGCAGATGGATATGCTCGCTGATCACCGTGCGGACGGAGACGCCGGCGAGCCGCCTGGCCCACAAGGCGACGAGATTAAGATCCGGCTCCGCCGAGAGTAACACGGCTGGTCTTTCCTCGCGAAGGTAACGCACAAGGGCCGGCAGGCAGCGGAGCGCGCCGTGCGACTTACGCGGAAGCAGGACGGGCATCGCAAGCTGAATAAGGTGCTCAGGCGCTGCGCGGAACGCGTGGAGCCCTCCCATCCACCGAGGCGCCGTTTCGAGCGCGACGACCCTTATGGCGCTCGGCACACTCTCCCTAAACTCTCCCTGAGCTTTGTACAATACTAAATCCACTCTGTGGCTCCGGTCAGCGAGAGCCCGAGCGAGATGAAGCATTATCCTCTGGATTCCCCCACCTTTCAGATTGGCCATTAGCAGGGCGACATGCTGTCCCTCCCTGCTGTCAGGACTTCTGGCTTCGCTCGGTCCTTCGCAGAACTGCGTCATAACTTGTTTGCGTCGGTCAGCCGATCGACTACGTTGTGGGTTCCCGCAGCCCCCTGCGGAACAATTCGGGGAGTTTGCTGCCCAGACGACAGAGGGAGAATACGCCTCAGGTTTTTCCGGGTCTTGTGCCGCTCATCTGGCCGCACCTCCTTTCGCCTCGTCACGAAGGCAATGCCGGACAGGTTCCTAGCGGCGGGCTTGAGTGCGCTTCCAGGCCAGGCCTCTCAGTTGCGCGCAAACAGTACCTCGAGATATTGCTCCACGGCGCGATCGACCGAAAAGAGCGAGGCCCGCTTCTGCAACAGTCCTCTATCGGGAGGGGACTCCAGCGTCGAGAGGATGGCCTGGGCCATGGCCGCAGGGTCGCCCACCGGCACGAGCCGCCCGTACCGGCCATCCTCTAGAATTTCGGCCGCTCCGCCCGGGCAGTTCGTACTCACGACGGGGCAGCCGCAGGCCAGCGCCTGAATCAGCACGCCGGGGAGTCCCTCATAGGTTGAGGAGAGCACGAAGACCGCGGCACGTGCCATGTAGGCAAACGGGTTACTCGTGAATCCGAGGAGGGACATGTCCTCGGCGATGCCGAGCGCATGCCCAAGGGCGGTGAGTTCGCGTCGCATCCGCCCTTCACCGAGGAGGAGAAGCCGCGCCTGGCGCTGGGCCCGCACCTGCGCGAAGGCCTGGAGTAGAGTGGGAAAGTCTTTCTGCTCCGTCAGGCGTCCCACGGCGATGATCACGGGAGGCGCCCCGGGCTTGAACCACGGATGGTCGATCGATGCTTCAGCCTTCTTGGCCAACTCCGAATCCACCACGGGATTGTACACCGTCGTGACGAGCTCAGGCGGCAAACCTCCCAGAGTCCTCAGGTCGTCGGCAACCCCGAGCGAGACCGCGATGATGCGGTCCGCCTCGGGATACGTCCGCCGGATCAATGGCACGATGAACCGCCACCGCCATTTTCGTCTCTTGGCCCCGTACTGCAGGTGACTCGACAGATGGATCCGCTCGCTGATCAGCGTGCGGACGGAAACGCCGGCGAGCCGCCTGGCCCACAAGGCGACGAGATTAAGATAGGTGTCCGCTGAGAATAACACGGCTGGTCGTTCCTCGCGAAGGTAACGCACAAGGGCCGGCAGGCAGCGGAGCGTACCTTGCGACTTGAGCGGAAGCAGTATGGGCATCGCAAGGTGAATGAGATGCTCGGGCGCTGCGCGGATCGTGTGGAGCCGTCCCATCCAGACAGACGCCGTTTCGAGTGCGATGACCCTTATACCGCTCGGCACACTATCCACAAAGTCTCCCTGTGCTTTGTACACCAGTAAATCCACTCTGTGGCCCCGGTCAGCGAGAGCCCGACCGAGATGAAGCATTGACCTCTGGACTCCTCCGCCTTCCAGAGAGACCATTAGCAGGGCGACGTGCTGCATCTCCCTGCCGTCAGGACTTAGGGCTTCACTCGGTCCTTCGTGGAACTGTTTCATAACTTGTTTGCGTCGGTTTCGCCGGCCGACTACGTTGTGGGTTCCCGCAGCCCCCTGCGGAACAATTCGGGGAGTTTACTGCCCAGACGAAACCTTGTCATCGACATGCTCGCAAATAGAGTTGCGGCCCAAGGCAGTCGCATCATTCCAGGCCTGAAACATGAGCAGGTTCCACAGCAAGTAGTCATGGTTTTGGAACCCGGTGACATGCTGTTGCCAGATCCGCCTTACTGGTTCAGGGCGTAGGAAGCCTTGCTCGCGAATGCGTCTTTCGTCGAGCAGGGTTTCCACCCAGTCGCGCAAGGGACCTCGAAGCCAATCCGTGATCGGAACATTGAACCCCATCTTCGCCCGCTCCGTGAGATCGCGAGGAACGTACCGCGCGAGCACTTCTCGGAGAATCCACTTTCCACTTCCCCTGTTTATCCGCATCGGCATGGGCAGACTCCAGGCAAACTCGATCACCCGGTAATCGAGGAAGGGGCAGCGGACTTCGAGCCCGACGGCCATGCTCGCGCGATCAACCTTGACCAGAATGTCGTCGGCCAGGTAGTCCACCAAGTCCAGGTGCAGCATGGCCTGGATCGGCTCCGACACCTTCGCCCATCGGCATGGGTCGGTCAGCACGGTCGGAACCGGGCCCGCACCCACCACAAACTCCGTCGCATTCTGGCAGCGAGCGTGATGGCGAGTGAGAAGATCTTGCGGACTCTCGGCAGTCAGCCGTTTCGCGATCTTTTCTAACTTCGCTCCGATCCGCTTCAAGGATGCGCCTTGCCCAGGCCCAGCGGACGGACGAGCCCCGAACAGGTGCCAGCTGAGCCGGCCCAGCGCACTCATCACCGTCGCCGCGTCTTGTCGGAGCCATACCGGGTACCGCTTTATGTGCTCCCAGTGCGTCTGGCATCGTCGATAATGTTTGTACCCGGCGAACAGTTCGTCCCCTCCGTCCCCGGAAAGCGCGACTTTGACAGCTCCACGGGTCAGCCTGGAGACCAGATAGGTCGGGATCTGGGAGGGGTCCGCAAACGGCTCGTCATAGATGGTCGGCAGATCTGGGATGACGTCAAGGCCGTCGTTCGGGGTCACGTACAGTTCCGTATGGTCGGTTCCAAGATGGCGCGCAATCTCCTTTGCATGCTCCGCCTCGTTGAATTTTGGCTCATGGAATCCGATCGAAAACGTTTTCACCCTGGCCGTGCTCATGGATTGCATCAGCGATACAATGGTGCTCGAATCGACGCCCCCCGAGAGCAACGCCCCCAGGTCCACGTCGGCGACCATACGCCGGCTGACGGCTTCCCTGAGAAGTGAATCGAGCGCCTCAGTGGCCTCTTCACTGGTTCCTGAAAATGGCTCGCGTTCACCGCGCTCGGCGACGTGTTGCGCAGACCAGTACGCGACCGGCGCCGATGTTATCGAAGACCCGTCAGCGGTGAAGGTCAGGAAGGATCCTGCGGGCAGTTTGCGGATCTTCTTGTATATACAATACGGCGCAGGAATCCGAGAGTACTTGACTAGCAACCCCAGCGCGTCACGATCGATTTCATGGTCGAAATTCTGGTGGACGCGGAGCGCTTTGAGTTCCGATCCGAACAAGAATACGTCTCCGCACCAGCCATAGTAGAGCGGTTTCTTTCCTACACGGTCACGCGCCAGCGTGAGGGACCGGGTTTCCTTGTCCCACAGACCGAACGCAAACATCCCGTTCATACGCTGCAGCGCAGGCTCAATCCCCCATTCGGCGAGCGCGCCCAGCATGATTTCCGTATCACTATGACCGCGAAATTTGTGGCCTTGCGACTCGAGGTCTTGGCGAAGCTCAGGAAAATTATAGACTTCGCCGTTGTACGTGATCACATACCGACCGCATTCCGACACCATCGGTTGTGCCCCGGCATCGGACAGGTCCAGGATGGACAGCCGCGCATGCCCGAGCGCCAGCCCCACCCTCATGTCGGTCCACACACCGGACCCATCCGGTCCGCGGTGGTGGAGCGTTCTTGTCATGCGCGTCACGATAGCACGAAGCTCACTGTCGCCAAGGAGGCGTGCGCGAGATACGAACCCACAGATTCCACACATGGAGTGTTTCTTCTCCTGCCTAGGACGTTGTCGAGCGTACGGTCATGACTCGGTACTGTTTCTGCGACGGTTCGATGTCGCTGCGCCGATGCAGATCGGCTGAGGTGTCCTCTCAACAGCCATGGGTGCGAAACCAGGCTTGAAACATGAGCAGGTTCCACAGGAGGCTGCCGTGATTCCGATATCCTGCCAGATGCTGGAGCCAGGTGAGGCGCACCGTATCGGGACGTAACAGGCCCTGCTTCGTTAGAAGGTTCTCGTCGAGCAGATCCTCGGCCCACCCCCTCAAGGGGCCCCGGATCCAGGCGCCGACGGGCACCCCAAAGCCCATCTTTGGCCGTTCGGTCAGCTCTGGGGGAACATACCGTGACAACAGACTGCGCAAGATCGGTTTCCCTCCGTCTGGCCCGAATCGCATGGCCGCCGGCAATGACCAGGCGAACTCGATGACATCCCTGTCCAATAGGGGACAGCGGACTTCCAGCCCGACGGCCATGCTGGCTCGATCCACCTTGGCCAGAACATCTTCGGGAAGATAGTCAGCAAAATTCAAATACATCATGCCCAGCACTGGGTCCGACAATACGGGCCACCGGCTCTGGTCCGTATGCAGCGTGGGGACAGGCTTCGCGGTCGGCACGAACTCGGTTGCGTCGCGGCACCGCACATGATGCCGCGCCAACAAATCCACTGGACTTGATGCCCTCATCCGGAGAGCGGTCCGTTTGAGGTTCGCCCCGGGTGCCCGGAGCTCGAGCCCTTGGGCCGGTTCGGTGCCATTACGAAGTGCGAAAGCAGCCCAGCCGGCGCGATCCACTGCCTCGATCAAGCCGGCCACGCTCTGCTTGACAGGGCCCGGGATCCATCTCAAGACGTTCCCGTAATAACGGAGGCAGCTCCGGTACCGCTTGTAGCCGGCGAAGAGTTCATCGCCCCCATCACCCGACAACGCCACGGTAACCGTTCGGCGCGCCAGCTTGGAGATCAGATAGGTCGGGATCTGGGAGGGGTCCGCAAACGGCTCGTCATAGATAGTCGGCAGATCGGGAATGACGCCAAGGCTGTCGTTCGGGGTCACGTACAGTTCCGTATGGTCGGTTCCAAGATGGCGTGCAATCGCCTTTGCTTGTTCCGCCTCGTTGAACTTTGGCTCATGGAATCCGATCGAAAACGTTTTCACCCTGGCCGTGCTCGTGGATTGCATCAGCGACACAATGGTGCTCGAATCCACGCCCCCCGAGAGCAACGCCCCCAGGTCTACGTCGGCGATCATGCGTCGGCGTACGGCCTTGGTCAGGAGGGAGTGGAGCGCCTCGGTGGCCTCTTCGAACGAACCGGCGAAGCGCTCCCGTTCGGCGCGCTCGATGACGTCGCGAGCGGACCAGTACCGGCGGGGTGACGCATTCGCGCCCGGCCCGGATGGGGCGATGGTCAGGAAGCTCCCCGCTTCGAGTTTCCGGACTTTCCTGAAAATGGAGAAAGGCGCCGGGATCCACGAATACTGGATGAACAATCCTAATGCGTCGTTATCGAGGTCCCCTTGAAAATCAGGATGGGCCCGTAATGCCTTCAACTCCGATCCGAAAAGGAACGTCCTGCCACACCAGCCGTAGTAGAGCGGTTTCTTCCCTGCACGATCCCTCGCCAACGTCAGGGTCCTGGATTCCTTGTCCCACATGGCAAACGCGTACATGCCGTTCAGGTGTTGCAGTGCGGACTCGATGCCCCATTCCGCGATCGCCTCCAGAACCACTTCGGTATCCGAGTGCCCACGAAATCGATAGCCACGGGACTCGAGATCTTGGCGAAGCTCGGGAAAATTATACACTTCCCCGTTGTAGGTGATCACGAAGCGTCCGCAAGCAGAGGCCATGGGTTGGGCACCGGCCGGCGTCAGGTCGATGATGGCGAGCCGGCGATGCCCCAGCGCGATGCCGGCCCGCTGGTCCACCCATATTCCTGAGCCGTCGGGGCCTCGATGGTGAAGGGTCTCGGTCATTCGGCCGGCCAGTTCCCGAAGGCCGCTTTCTTCTCGAGTCGGCGTTGTTTCCAGAAAACCGGCAATACCACACATTTCAAATATCTGTCATTTCCTTAGGAGCCTGTCCGACATTGACCGTTCTACTACGGCGAATGATCTGTGACCATCTGCATCGTTCTCGCCCCGAAAAAATCCTCAATGTATTCCAGCGAATACACCTCCGGTTTTTCCGGGCCTGTGGCCTCGCATCTGGTCGCACCTCTTTCGCCTCGTCACGAAGGCAATGTCGGACAGGCTCCTTAGCCCGCATTATTCATGACGGTTCGTCACGAAATCACCCGAAAGTGCGTTCCTCGTGAAGCGTATCTCGTATCTCGCATGCGACGATACCGACACATTCATTCCGTCCTGCGCTTCACGCTTCACGAAGAACGCTTCACGCGCAAGCGCAGCGGATCGGCGATTGTAGCAGAAGGTTCAATTTCCTACGATCCTGCTATTTTGGCAGGCTCTGCGGCTCACCGAAAACAAGTGGCGACTCCTTGCCGTTTGAAGACAAGGAAACGCGTCCACGTTCCAGCCGATACACGCTGTCGGCAGCTTGAACGATGGCCGGTTGGTGGGAGATGGCCAGAATCGTGAGCTGGCCTTGAAGCCCTTGGAGCGTACGGCAGATCGCAGCCTCGCTGTCGGGATCGAGCGCGCTGGTGATTTCGTCCAGGATCAGCAGTTTGGGCCGATGCGCCAATGCCCTGGCGATGGCGATGCGCTGGCGTTGGCCCCCGGACAACGCGGCTCCGCGCTCCCCGACCGAACTGCTTACCCCCATTGGCAAGACCTTCACGAAGTCCCAGGCACCGGCGGCGCGCAGTGCTTCTTCGGCGTCAGCCTCCGTCAAGTTCGCATCGCCGAGCGTCACGTTCAGGAACACTGAGTCGTGGAGCAGGAACGTTTCTTGCGGCACATACCCGATCATCCTGCGCCACTGCTTGAGATCAACCTGCTCCAACAACAGGTCATCGATCCAGACATGCCCTTGCTGCGGGCGTATGAGCCCCGTGAACAAATCTGCGATTGTTGTTTTTCCCGCTCCTGAAGGTCCCACGATAGCGGTGAATGAACCGGCCGGAATGCTCAAGGACACATCACGAAGGACCTGGGTCGTTCCATAACTGAAAGAGACTTTGTCCAGTCGAAGGGATTTCTCGAGCAGGGGAGTCAGACCTCCAGGCGCCGCTTCGCGGTCGCGCGTGGCTCCCTCAATGGTGGCCTGTAGCGACCAGAATGCGCTATCAAGGGACCGCATCCTCTGAAAGTCTCGCTGCATTTTCGAGAGAGACGTCAACAGCTTGGCGATGACAAGCACCATGACCATCACGGCGTTAAACGGGAGCTTCAATGCATCCAGTGCCACGTACAATCCGGCCGCGATGACAATTGCAAAGACCAGATCCTGAATCGCACTCAGCGCTTCCGTGCTGATGACCTCTCGCCGGAGAGCTTTGCTCAACCGCCTGGTATCCGAGCTGAGAAGAGGGCCAACCAGGTCCTCACGCGCCATCGCTTTGAGCGGTTTGACGGACTGCAGGCTGTCGGTCAAGCGGGTCATGAGGGACGTCAACAGTTGCGTCTGGCGTTGCCCGGCCTTATGGGTTATGCGCACAAGACTATTGAGCGCAAAGACCACGATGGCGCCCACCGCCAGAACTCCCAACGTGGCCTTCCAGTCAACGAGAAAGGCCACACCGGCGTACACTCCGGCTTGAACGAGATAGGAGACAGCCTTGGCTCCTTCCTGGTAGCCGAGTGAAGCCCGAATGGCTTCTGTTCCCACCGAGTTGGCCAGGCCCCCGACCGGTTGCCGAACGTAGAACTCCCACTTGGCAGCCAGCAGGCTCCGGAGGAGGGTGAGTCGAAGGTCGGTGGCGACGTGTGCGACGGTGTACCCAACATGCGCTCTGGCCGCCAGCAAAAAAATGGACTTGAATGCGATACAGAGGACGATGATGGTCAGCAACGGTCCCACGGTTGGGTTCAAACCCACATACGACAGGGATTGAGTCAGAAAATCCCCAACGCCGAATAGGTTGATACCGCTACCTTTACCCTGCCCAGTCTCACCCGTCACCGCACCGATAACCGGAAGGAGTAAGAGCAAGCCGACTCCCTCGGCGACGCTGGAGAAAAGCAGGCAGAAGATGCTCAGGACGGTGCGCCCTGGATACATCCTCGCGATGGTGATCAAGAAACGCATGGCGACATGCTCCGGAGTTACGCTGAGCCGGCAAGTTGAGGTTCAGACATGGCTCTTTCTGTAGACCGCGAACAAGACTTCAAGATGCTGCTCCACGGCGCGGTCCATGGAAAACTCCGCCGCGCGCATCCTCAATCGTTCCTGGCCCGGCGGGGTGTCCAACACCGTTTGGATCGCTTCGGCCATCGCGGTATCGTCGCCGACCGGAACGAGGGGGCCATAGCTGCCATGCTCCAAAATCTCCATCGGGCCGCTGGGGCAATCGGTGCTGACGACTGGACAGCCACAGGCCATGGCTTGTATGAGGACACCTGGTAGTCCTTCATAGGCAGACGAAAGGACGAAGACCGTGGCGCGCGCCATATAGGCAAAGGGGTTCTCCTCGAATCCCGGCAATGCGAGATCCTGGCGGACGCCGAGCGAATCCGCCAGCTCCTCCAGTTCTCGTCGCTTTTTCCCCTCTCCGAGAATCATCAACCGGACGGGCCGATGGGCGCGGATCCTGGCAAAGGCCCGAATCAAAGTGGGAAAATCTTTTTGGGCTGCTAGCCGGCCGACTCCCAAGAGGACAGGCGGCGCGCCCGGTGCGAACCAGGGATGGTCGAGAGGGGCGGACACCCGCGCTTGTAGGTCAGGGGTGACGACCGGGTTGTAAATCGTACGAATCGCCTGACGGGGTAGCGCTGCAACGGAGGCGAGGTCGTCGGCCACACCATTGGAAACTGCCAGGATTGCCTCGGCGTCCCGGAAATACCGGCGCGCCATCCATCCCAGAAACGGACGGCGCCCTGTCGGGAAGTTCGTGTTGACGATCGCGCGGGAGAGATGCGTGCACTGCCTAATCACCAAGGGGGTCCCGGTTCCCGCGAGCCGGCAGCCCCAGATCGCCGCCAGGTTGACGTAGTGGGAGGCCGCCAGCAGGACGTCGGGGCGATGGCGGCGCAGATAGCGGGCGAGGGCCGGCGGACTGGCAAGGGTACGCGCCCGTTTCGACCATCCAATGATGGGCAGGCGCATCCACCAGCGCTCGAGATCAACCAGCCGCACGAGGGGTGACACGGCCTCATGAAAGAACCCTTGTCCTTTGGTGACTACGAGGTCGACTCGGTGGCCGCGTTGGGCCAGGCCATGAGCCAGCGCGAGCATCGTCCGCTCCACGCCCCCCACGGAGAGGCCTGAGATGAATAACGCCAGATGGAGTTTTTTCTGAGGATCAACGGTCGTCCGTTGCACGTTCGAGATCGGCGCGGGAACCACCAGCTCCATCGCCTCAGTATCCTGCGGCATGTTGTCCGAACAGAGAATAGCGGACTCGCGATGCGAGACTTCGATGAATGATCTCCACGATGAAGACCTTCCGAAGAGCCCCTTCCGGGCAGTGGATCTCTCGAACCCCGTGCCACGAATTCCCCTTGCGCGTGAATAGCAGACTGTAATTCCCCAGGGCTTGCGATTCTATGACATGATCGAAAT
Source organism: Nitrospirota bacterium (assembly GCA_016219645.1). Lineage (NCBI taxonomy): Bacteria > Pseudomonadati > Nitrospirota > Nitrospirota bacterium. Next base: position 101,432 of record JACRLR010000026.1, on the reverse strand, counting down.
CTTCGAAGTTCGGCGCCGAGTCCGAGTGAAAGCGCCCATGATCATCCAGGATAACCGTTGTCCCTCCCCACGATGGATCCCAGTCGTCTTGTGTGTTGAAGTAGAAAATATGAGACCCGAGCTTGCGTTTGGCATCGCAGTGCGGAGACACAGAGCAGCCGTTCGGGGTGTAATGCCAGTGAAAATTTAACGAGAAGGCGGAGGTCTCGAGGAGACTCTCCCAGAAAGTCCGATAGTCCCGTCCTTCTAGCTCGGCAATAAACTCCTTCCACGGACGGGGCACGGGAGGATCCGTACGCCATTCAAGCGTATAGCGGTCATGACTCTTCTGACCATACTTGCGTTGGGCGTCGAATCGCCGCTCGAAAAGCGAGATGTCGGGGAGCGTTTCCCGCAAGCGCTGGTACCCTTCGTCGGTCAGAAGACCATCCGGATTGAGCCACGGGAACGGCTCCTGTGCTCGGAACATTTTCGGATCAATTTTGTTCAGCCGGTTACAGTCGAGGTATGTCATGACCTTTCCGTCAACCCTTCCTTGAGTCAGACTTTCGTCAGCACCGATTCCACTTCCTTTGTCTCGGCTTCGACAGGATTTTCCTCCTGGATCCTCAGAATCGCGCGCACCTGTCGAGCCACTCGCTCGGCCTCGTACAGCGCCGGACATGGTCTCATCACCAGTTCAGTCCCAAAAGGCCTGGCAACCTCTAGACGGTACAGTCCCTGGTGTAATCTCTTGATGTTTCGAGGAGGCAACACCAGCGATCGAGAAAGCAGAAATGTGCACCACCTTCTTTGCCAGCCCTGTCGCCCTGACCCTGATGCGTCGTAGTCAGACTGGCCAGCTGTGGCGTGAGCCACGACCCATTCTCTGAATTGTTCCCTGACCTTCCCCAGAGTTCCGGGGAAACACTCCGGCAACGGATAAATGTACACCGGCTTGCCCGAGGCAACAGCTTCCGCCAGCATGGATTCGCTGTCGCCGGTCACGACGAGGACATCTGCTGTCGCCAGATATCCCAGATACGGATTTTCATTGCCCGTCGGTTGCCAACGGCGCACGGAGTGTGATTTGCCAAGTTCCTCCTCAAGCGCCGATGCCTGGCGTTCACCAGTCCTGCGACTGGTCACGGCATGCACGGTCCCTCCGGCTGACGCGGCAAAGGCACGAACTTCACGGCCCAAACGCCTCGCGGCCTCTTCATCGAAGCTGCAGAAGGAGGACGTTCCCCCGACCAACAACACGATGTGTGGCCGGGGAGCGTGACCGAACAAGTTGGGCCATCGGGTCGCTGCTTGGGCCAGCCGACTTGGCCCTATAGGATTCACCGGCGCAACGACTTCCATTCGACGGACATGCGGCATCAGAGCGAAGTGTGCGCAGGAAACGACCAGATCGAAATGCTCTGGATTATAGGCACCCCTGCGTCCCAGATGAACAATGCACGAACACCCTCGACTTTGCCGCCTGATCCAACGTGCTATGGGAGCGAGACGCCTGCCTGTGGCAATCACCAGGTCCGGCCACGGTGGCAGGAGCGGGGAATGCCGACCTGCTCGGATGCCGACAGGACTGATGCCAAGGAGTCCGTTAGGTAAGCGAGCGAGGAACCGGGCAAAGCGGTAAAACTGGAGGGGCTTTTTTTCATAGGGCCATCCCAGTGCTTCGGCTAATCCGATGGATTGCGAGTTGTTCCCTGGCCGATCGTCGGTCAAGACCCATACGGTCGGGTTGGCTTCTCTGCCCATCAGGACCCCCTGAGGGACTCGAAGGCGTGACAAATTCGGTCGATCTGTTCCTCCGTATGGGCCGCGCTGACGCTGCATCGAAGCAGGCTTCCCCCTTCGGGGGCGGCCGGAGGCAGGATCATGTTCACATAGACGCCTTGCTCGAGCAGGCCGTTCCAGAACGCAATCGCCTCCTCCCGTCGCTCGAACAACGCAGCGACAATCGGACTCACGGCGGGTCCGAGCTTGAACCCCAGTTCTTTGAGGCGATCATACAAGCGGCGGGCATTGTTCCACAGTCTCGTGCGCAGCTCCGGTCGGGTCTGGAGAATCCGCAGGGCGGCTCTCGTCGAGGCAATGACTGATGGACAGAGGGAGGCCGTGAAAATATAGGGACGGCTGACGTACCGGGTCAGCTCCATCTCGTGATGATCCGAGACGCAGAAGCCGCCGGTCGCTCCCAAACTCTTGCTGAAGGTCCCGACGATGAAGTCGATACCGCTATCCACGTGAGCCGCTTCAGACAGTCCACGTCCCTGCTCACCCAGGACCCCCAGTGAATGGGCCTCGTCCAGGAGGAGATAGGCCCCGTATTCCTTCTTCAGGGCTACGAATTCCGACAGCGGCGCCTGGTCTCCCAACATGCTATAGATGCCTTCCACGATAATGAGGGTGTTCGTGCGACGCTCCCCTAAGCGCCGCAGCCGCTTGTGGAGATCGCCCGGGTCGTTGTGATGGAACCGAATCACCTCGGCCCCGCTCATCCGACAGCCGTCATAAATGCTCGCATGACAATCGGCATCGATGAGAATCACATCTTCCTGGCCGGTAAGAGCTGAGATGACACCTAGGTTGGCAAGGTAACCGGTTGAGAACACGACGCACCACCGGCGTCCATAAAAGTCCGCCAACTCGTGCTCCAGAGCAGCGTGGCCATTGAAGCTGCCATTGGCCATTCTGGACCCGGTGGTCCCCGTTCCCTGCTCGTACACGGCTTTGGCCGCCGCATCCAGACATTCGGGATCAAAGGTGAGGCCGAGATAGTTGTTCGTACCGGCCAGAATCATTTGCTTGCCGTTCACGATCGCTTCGGTCGGCGAAAGGATCCGCTCGATCGTCACCCGGAACGGGTCCGTGCTCGTCCGCACAAGCGCCTCGTGAGCTTCAGCGAGTTGTCGGAATTTCTCCAAAAGGGCCATTATCGTTGCTCCGTGAGCTGCTCGATCTGTCGGGCAAAATCCCCGGCGGTCCGGACGTTCGGGATGATGTTTAATGGAATGGAAATGTCGAACCGCTCCTCCGTCTCGAGCAGGAGTTGCATGACCTTCATCGAATCGAGTCCGAGATCGGACAGGAGCTCCGTGTCCTCGGAAAGGCTCTGCCCGTCCTTTGCGTACGACTTTAAAATCTCGTAGAGTTGAAGAAGGATCTCCTCGTAGCGCGTCATCCTGCCAAAAACCTCAAAGTGGTCGTCTTATGCGCGAGTGCCTATTGCGGGAGAAGCACTGAGGCCAAGAGTGTACCGCAGGCCTTCTTCCAAACGCACGGTCGGCGCCCAATTGGCGACACGGTAATAGATAGAATTATCACACACCCAGTCCGGATGTCTAAGCTCACGCACTTTCCCCAGGGTGAGCATGGGTCTGTACCCTATTATAGATGCAGCCAGCGTGTTGAGTCTCGCAGCCAAATTCAAAACCGGTCCCGGCACCCGGACACGAACCACCCCTTTTCCCCGGAGTCGCTCGACTGTCTCCACGATCTCACACCAGCTATACCCACCGGGGTGCCCGTCGTCCAGCTCGAACACGCGGTTCTCCCGGCTGTCGCTGGCCAGCCATTTCACTACGGCGTCGGCCAGGTCGTCCACGTAGAGCATGGAGAATCGAGCATCGCTTCCACCAACTACGGGAGCGATCCCGCGAAGCATCAAACGAAGCAAGGGAAGCATCTCACGATCCCCGGGACCATAGACTGCCGGAGGGCGCAACACGGTCCAGGTAAGCCGGTCGCCGACCTTGGTGAGGGCGATCTCCCCCATCCGCTTGCTGGCCGCATAGGGTGACAGATTCGGCTCCCGAGCTGCCAAAGAGGAAATCAGGAGAAACCTTGGAGCGGGGTTCCGGCTGGATGCCAGGTGGGCCAACCGTGCGACCGCTTCTACATTGGCCTGGAAAAAGTCAGCCTCGGTAATTCCCCGCACGGCCCCTGCGCAATGGACCACGACATCCGCATCTCCAACCAACCTTTCGAGGCTATCGAGATCTTCGAACGTGCCCTGAACCCATTGGACCGTGGTGCCCGCGAGACGTGCTGAAGATGAAGGCGGGCGGATGAGGGCACGCACGCACCATCCCTCTTGTACCAGCTTTCGAGCTATGACGCTACCGATGAATCCGGTCGCCCCCGTCAACGCAATGACGCCGCGCATGAGACCGCTTGCTGGCTGCGCTGCGGTGGGCGGGTGTTACCGGACCTGTTTGAGCTGGAGAAGAGTTGGGCCACGTCATTTCGGCTCAGAAATTGCTCCCGTGTCTTGGAACGGGAAAGCTTACCGGAAGACGTGTGCGGCAGAGTATGGGGGGGCACGAGTTCAACGAAACAGTGGAGCGCAAAGTGTTCGCGGATCAACCCCTGTATCCGATGAATGAAATCGGTATGTTTTGCAGCATTGAGCTCACGGCACTGGACCACCATCACCGCCATTTCCGATTGGTCAGGACCCTGGATCGAGAACGCGCACACATCGCCCGGCCTGATCCCGGGCAACTCTTGGGCGAGGTGCTCCAAATCCTGGGGCCAGATGTTTCGGCCGTTCATGATAATGACGTCTTTCTTCCGACCAATGATCACGATGCTGCCTTCTATCATGTAGCCAATATCTCCGGTGTCCAGCCATCCGTCCGATGACAAGACTTCCCGGGTTTTTTCAGGATCGCCGAAGTATCCGGACATGACGTTGAGTCCACGAAGAAAGATCACGCCCGCGTGGCGGTCCGGCAGAACACACCCTAGCTCATCCCGCACCTCAACTTGGACGCCAGGGAGAGGAATGCCGCAGTTCACAAATCGGTTCGTGTTTGTGCTGCCAATATCGGAACTCCCACTGCGTTCATTGACAGGCAACGCTGCTCCCCGCTCCGACAAATGAGCCCGGTCAACTTGATCAATGGAAATCCCCTCATCAAGGGGTGCAAAACTGACGGCGAGGCAACATTCCGCCATTCCGTAACAGGCCAAAAATGCGCCGGGATTGAATCCACTCGGTCCGAGCACATCGGCAAACTCCTCTAAAGCATCAGCCCGGATGGTTTCAGCACCCACACCGGCGGCTCGCCAGGCGCTGAGGTCGAACTTGACGACCTCATCCTGCCTGAGACGCCTCACGCACATCTCATATCCGAAAGACGGGCCAAAGGAAATGGTTGCCCTGGTCTGCGTCATCAGGGAGAGCCACAAACGGGGCCGCATGGCAAATGCCCGTGTTTTCAAGTAGTCCACAGATACCTGGGACACCATCGGTGCGAGCACGAACCCCACAAGTCCCATGTCGTGATAGAACGGGAGCCAGGACACGGCGCGATCTCCAGGGCGGATCTTGAGGCCGTGTTTAGTGATGCCCTCCAAGTTTGCCAGCGCAGCCGATTGGGTAATCATCACCCCGCGTGGGAAGCGGGTACTCCCCGAAGTGTATTGAAGATAGGCCATCTCGTTGGGCTCCGAGGGGCGCAACGCCTCCTGGAACTCCGGAAGACGATCAAACACATCTGCGGCGCCTATCTGGCTCAACCCCAACCCTTCGGCTGATTCGACCAGGAATGGTAAAAACTCAGACGGCGCCATCGCGATAGACGCCTGGCAGTTCTCCAACAGCGCCCTGAGGTTGGCGATATAACTTTTGCGTCCGGACATCAGAAGCGCCGCCGGTAGAGGAACCGGCACCAGACCGGCATACTGACAGGCAAAGAAAAAGCGCTGAAAATCGGGATCCGTCTCCGCCACGATCGCCACTCGCGCTCCTCGTTCAAGCCTCAAGCTCAACAGACGCCGCGCCAAGGTCCGCGCCTGCTCGCGAAGCACAGCATAACTTTGGACCACGGAAAGTTCACCCCGGTCCCCGTAGAAATTGAACCCGGTTTGTCCCTGGGCTGCATAATCCAGAGCTTCGGCCAACGTGGTAAAGTCCGCGGTTCGAAGTGGGATTGAATTTTCAGTTGGGGTTGGCTGCAGTGTCATATTTTGTTCTTCTTCACAATATGAACTCGCCATCCAGACCCAATGGGACGGTAGGGAATTCTGTTGTATACCTGTAAATTGGCATGAGCTTCAAGATCTATCAGACACTTTCCTAAGAAAACAATCCGATACAGTCGCGCCAAGTGAGCAATATTCATACCTCGAAAGAAATACTTATAATGTATTGAAATTATGTTACATGGTTGTTAATTTTGATAAGACGGTCCTGTGAATACAACAGTCATGTGTTGTAAAAAATACACGGTTGACGATTTTTTTACAACAAAATCTCGGCTTTACTCTTCTGTGTCAATAGGGGGTCCAAGTATGGCAGTTAAGGGGACCGGAGGGGCTCTGTAAGATACCATCACAATCGGCAAGAGCCAGAGTTAATGAAAGCTTTCAGATGGGATAAAATGGCTCTATTGGTCTCTTCCTTCGTCTGATTGCCCCGTGAAAAGTCCGGCGGACCCGGCCAGGCATAGTCGTAAAATTTCTGCCCCTCGAACGTACGTTCTTGACCGTAACGAGGGACAACATGAAAATGCACATGTGGATCCACCATCATGAGCATCAGATAGTTAATCTTATCGTACGTAAAGGCACCTTGTAGTCCCCGTTCCACCTGCGTGGTGACTTGCCGGAGTTCTGCAAAGGCTTCTGTGCTCACTGCGGAGAAGGCGGTCGCTGGCTCTTTACACACCAGTACCAGTGATCCGAGCGTAAGTTGCTGGGGACGCAACAAGATGATCCAATTTGTGAATTCCTTGACGGTACTGTCAGGATACCCAAATTTTCTCATCGTATCGTTCACGTGTGCACCCGCGCTTTCTGCTTTCACGCCCCTGCTCTTGTGTGCAACGACTCCGCTTGATCCTTCTAAGTCGGTCCACTATAATATGATCCGCTTCGTACTTCTACCCTCCAGGATTCCCAAACTGACTTTCACTCACCCGGCCCACTCTTATGCGAACGCCTCCCATGCCGTCGGCTGCTGAGCCCCTACGAATCGCAATGGTAAGCGGGTCCCACGACCTTCACCGTTTCATACGTGTTCCCTGGTCGATCTATGCCGAAGATCCGGCATGGGTCCCGCCCTTGTTGGTCGAGCGACGCGACCACCTTTCTCAGCGCAACCCGTATTTCGCGCACGCTCGCAGCTGTTTTTGGCTTGCCTACCGCGGCGCCAATCCCGTCGGACGAATCAGCGCTCAGGTGGACGAATTGTGGGAGTCCCGCTATCGCGACGCAACAGGATTCTTCGGCATGCTCGAAGCCGAGGATGTGGCAGAGACGTTCCACGCATTGCTGGGCACGGCGGAAGCCTGGCTGCGTGACCAAGGGATGTCGCGCATTCGCGGCCCGTTCAGCTTCTCGAGCAACCAGGAGTGCGGGCTGCTCGTGGAGGGCTACGACACGCCCCCAATGATTATGATGGGCCACGCCCGCCCGTATTACGCCGATCGGACCCTGGCCGAGGGATACAAGGGAGTTAAAGACCTGTTGGCTTACCGCCTCGCCACCGATTTCACGCCTCCCAAGTTCATGGAAGCGGTTCTAGCCAAAGCTTCCGGCATCGCACGGATCAGGCCATTGCGCAGGTCGCAATGGAAGGAGGAACTCCAGATTCTCAGAGATATCTTCGAGGACGCCTGGTCCACAAACTGGGGCTTTGTTCCCTTCACGGAGGAAGAGTTTCAGCATTTAGGGAACAGCTTGCGACAGTGGGTCGAGGACGATTTCGTCCAAATTGCCGAAGTCGACGGGGTGCCTGCCGCAATGATCGTCGTGTTTCCAAATTTAAATGAGGCGATCCGGGACTTAGATGGACGCTTGCTTCCCTTCGGATGGTTGAAGCTCTTGTGGCGCCTCAAGGTGGCATTTCCTCAAACGGCTCGCGTGCCCCTCATGGGTGTCCGTAAGCGTTACCAAGGGGGTGCGATCGGAACCGCGCTGGCCTTCCTGCTCATCGAGAGGGTGCGCAGTCACGGCCTCAAGCGCGGAGTCCGGGAGGTGGAGTTATCCTGGATCCTGGAAGACAATATGCCAATGCGGAATATACTGGCCGCGCTCGGCAGCACTCCCTACAAACGCTACCGGATCTATGAAAGGACATTGTGATGAGCAGCAGTTCGTCGTTCACCGCCATTGTCCTCGCCGGAGACCGGACGCCGGATGATCCGGTGGCCCGCGCAGCCGGTGTGTCGTGCAAAGCCTTAACGCCTGTTGGAGGCATCCCCATGGTTCTCCGCGTGCTGGGTGCCCTGGCCGAGGCGCAGGCCATCGGAAACCGGATCTTATGCGGGCCCGCGTGGCATGCGGTAGAGACACACAAGGAGCTTCACGATCTGATTGCTTCGGGCCAGGTGAAATGGGTTGAGCCTCAGGCAACTCCCAGCTCCAGCGCTCACGCTGTGATGCAATCCCTTCCCCACGAACAACCGGTGCTGCTGGTCACGGCCGACCACGCCCTCTTGAGCGCGCGACTCATCGACTATTTTTGTTCGGAAGCAAGGAGCAGGAACTGTGATGTGGCGGTAGGATTCGCCGCCTACGATCTGGTGGCCTCAGCCTACCCGGACATGAAGCGAACGGTGATGAAGTTTAGGGGTAGTCGAGTATGCGGATGCAATCTGTACGCGTTTTTGAGCGCACGAGGACGTTCGGCAGCGGCATTTTGGCGCCAAGTGGAAACACTTCGCAAGAAACCCATCCAACTGATCTCGGCACTAGGATGGATACCCGTTTTGCGGTATCTACTCGGACAATTCACCCTTCGTGATGCCCTCTCTCGTCTCTCGCGCCGGTTAGACCTCTCGATCGAAGCGGTGATGCTTCCGTTTCCTGAAGCGTCATTGGACGTGGATAAAGTTAGTGACTGGGAATTGGCTCAGAGAATTGCTGAGCGGAAGGGGTCTTGAGTGAGGAAGGGGCACCCCAGGAGGTTACCAGTTTTTTGGCATCCTCGAGATCAACAGGATAGTCCACTTCGGCCCATCTCAAGCCTTGGATGGGACAAGCCCGCACGAGACCTGACTGTGCCATTTCGTCAATAACCGACAGATACCACCGCTTCAACGCCTGGGGTTTCCGAAGCGCACCCTCGACCGCGCTGACAAACAGGTCGGGCCCATTTTCACGGAAAAGCATCATGCCGATCGACTCTCCATGAGACTGATCCGGCTGAAGGGTTTTCCCCACTCCAAGCACTCGGTGTTCGTCTAACGTGACTTTCATGTCGTCGGCATCGTAGGTCAACTTGCTGTCCGTCACGAGAGTGACCGGCCGGGATGGCGTGCCAAGAAGGCGATCCAGAATGGCTTCTTCAAACAAGGTGTCCCCGTTCAATAGGATAAACTCCTCGGTCATCAGGTGGCGTGCCAGCCAACAGCTGACGAGATTATCGCTGACGGCAAAAAATGGATTGTACAGCGTTTGTACTTGGTCTGGCCTATAATGGCTGCGTAAGAGGTGTTCCACCTTGTCAGCTTCAAACCCCACGACCACGGTCACCTGATCGATGCCGCACTTGATTAATTGCGTGATCTGCCACTCAACCAGAGACTGTCCTCCGATCTGGAGGGCACATTTGGGAGCTTCTGCCGTTAACGGAAGCAGACGTCGTCCTTGCCCCGCGCTTAATATAATAGCCTTCATGTGCACACTCCTTCTTCCGACACGAGGTCGCGCGTCACTGGGACGCATTCCGGCGGTGTCTCCAGGAAGATCACGCCTATACAGCCCGACTCAGGTAGGTTAACATATATAGAATGTACGAGACACGAGCAAGTGGAATTTTAAAAGCGCCCGCCTCGCAAGTAGCATACGCGGAGATGGCTCCCTCAAGCCATAGGCCTAGCTTCCAGACATGAAATCCAAGGTCCTGTCCCGTCGTCGTTCGTGAAAAGGCAGAACAACCACTGTAACGGGCCTGTACGTTGATACTCGACCGCTATATTTCTTGGGAAATCACCAAGCCGCTCCTCATTTTTTGCCCCGGCTTGGTGTTCCTGTTCGCCAACTTCACCGCCGCTCGCTACCTGAGTCAGGTGGCTGACGGAGCAATGTCCGGGGATAGCGTCGTGCTGATGGTTCTGCTCAAGGCCGCCATCGCGCTGGAGGTCCTGTTACCGATTGCGTTGCACCTGTCTATCGTGGTTGCCCTCGGACGCCTCTACACCGATTCTGAAATGACCGCCCTCTTTGCCTGTGGTGTGAGCCCCGATCGGATTGTGCGTATCGTGTTGGTGGTCTCGCTCGTCGTGGCGGGATTGGTGGCCTACCTATCCGTCTATGTGCGGCCGTGGGCCAACGACATCCGCTACCGGCTGGAACATCAGGCCGTTGCCGATTTCGACTTCAACAATATGAAGCCCGGGCGCTTCTATGAGAGTTCGTCCAGAAAACATGTCATCTTCTTCCAACATCTCGATCAACAGACCGGCCACATGCAGGAGGTGTTTATCCAATCACGCGAGGGAAATCAGGTGCGGGTCGTCTCGGCAAAAGAAGCCTATTATGCCGAAGCTGTCGAGACTGAAGCGAGTAGGGGACTGGTATGTCTTGAGGCGCAGGTCTACATGCTACCTCAAGATCATGGCGACCTGGCCCAAGCCACCACTCAGCGCCTGGTTATCGAGTGGGGAAGATCAAGCGACTTAGTGCTGGAATATAGGCGAAAGGCCGCGCCGACCTGGCAGTTGGCCCTGTCCGATTCATCCGTGGATATCGCCGAACTGCAATGGCGCCTGTCCACCCCGGTGGCTACGTTTCTGATGGGCTTGCTCGGTTTTCCACTGAGTCGCGCCAGGGCACGGCAGGGCAAGTATGCCAAGTTGTTCGTCGCGGTGCTGAGTTATGCCACGTTTTACAATTTGAATCTGGTGGCCAAGACCTGGGTAGAGAAAGGAGTCGTCGGCACCATTCCGGGAATCTGGTGGGTCCATATCCTTTTGGCGATCCTAGTCGCGGGCCTGTTGTGGGGTCCGCCTTGGGCCGCACTCTGGCAAGGCCGCGGGCGTCGATCCTAACAGGATGCTGAAAAAGTCCGCCAGCGGCGTTCTCGCTTCACGAAGAGGCTCAACGTACCGAAGAGTACGCCTCGCCACTTCGCTCGCTGCGGCCTTGCTGGACGGCCTTTTTGAGCATCCTGAGGCTATTCAGGCATCAGCACCATATGGAAAATCCTAACGGTCTTATGGTGTATAAACCGAGTTTTTCCGCAGCCTCCTAAAACCTATGCTCACACTTGATCGACACATTTGGTTCAGAGTGATCAAGGGATATGTCCTCGTGCTGGCTATCTTATTGTCCATCTTCAGCTTAATGGCTTTCGTCAACGAACTGGATATGGTGGGGCGCGGCACGTACGGGATAGCCGATGCCGCTCTGAATGTCCTCTTGACAGCCCCGGGTCGAATGGTTGAGTTGGCTCCTGCGACCGCCTTAATGGGGAGCATCATCGGTTTGGGGGAATTGGCTGCAGGCCATGAACTCATCGCCATGCTGGCCTTGGGCATCTCCCCGTTGCGTATCGGCTGGTCGGTAACCGGAACCGGCCTCCTTCTGATGGTCGCGGTCGTCGGCCTTCAAGAGTCGGTGGCACCCTATACCGATCAACTCGCCTTCAAGCGCCGCGTCCTGGCGACTTCTGGACTGGAATCCTTTCGTACCGAGCAGGGATTCTGGACACGGGACGATCATCGCTTTATCAAGGTGCATCAGGTCGTTGATGGTCGAATTCCCTCAGAAATCGAGATTTATGAATTTGACGACCGTGGCCGGTTACGCCTCGCGACATGGGCGGAGCGAGCCGATACACAGGATCCACATCAGTGGGTGCTTCTGGAAGCGGTCCAACGGATTTTTGAAGGGAACACCGTCGTAACGAAACGCTTACCGAGCCTTCCCTGGGACGTCTCACTCATGCCAGCGCAAGTGGAATTGCTCGTCCTGCCTGTCGAGATCTTATCGCTTTCGGCTCTGTACCAGCATGTGTCCTATCTCAAAGAGACCGGGCAGAACGTTGAGCGCTTGGAGATGAAGTTGTGGCAGGAGTTCAGTATGCCGCTCTCGACCCTCGTGATGGTAATTGTCGCGATTCCCTTTGTGTTCGGTCCGCTTCGGGAGGCGACGGCTGGTAAACGAATCCTTCACGGATCTCTTCTAGGCGCTGCCTTTCATTTTATCAGCCATATCGCGGCCCATCTCGGAACCATTTTACATCTTAACGCCGCGCTGACCGTGTTAAGCCCCATCGCGGTGCTATGCGGTGTCGCCTTCTGGCTGTACCGTCGTTTAGGCTGAATTTTTTCAGTTTCCTGAGCGTGGCACTGCCATGTCTTGCTGGTCCTCGCCCAAAAAACAGCGATCTCGCATGGCATACCCGCGTACCGATATCCGGACAGCCCATCCTGCGGGCGAGGGACAGACCTCGTAAACATGGTACCGTGCGCGGTGGTCCGGCTTCCTCCCAAGCGCGGAAGTAGAGGGAACCCCGATAACGGGAAAATCCCCTTGCGCTCCTGAAGAGTGCACTACGGAGGCACGATGGGCATGCCCGTGTAACACCATCTCCACGCCGTGCCGGGCAAGGAGACCACTCAACGCCGAACTGTCGGTGAGCCGTTTTCGCCACCCCACCGTGCCCGCAACAGGGGGGTGGTGGATAAGAAGGATTCTGAACAATTCCTGTCGTCCAGTCTGATCCAGGATCTCATCGAGCCGTTTCAACTGCGTGGGCCCCAGGCTTCCTGTGGCCAAAAAGGGAGCCGATGGACAGGCCGAGGTGAGTCCGATCAGGGCGGCGGGCCGACGCAGGCGCACACTGGGAAAGAGTTCACGGCCTGGCCCCTGCTCTGTTATCGTCTGGAGTCCCGGATCCGAGGCCATATAGGGCGTCCATAGGGCAAAGGTCTTGTCCCACGCTGTGTGGACATACGCATCATGATTGCCGGGGACAACCGTGACATCGGTCGGGGCACCGAGGGCTTCAAGCCATTGTCTGGCTTGCTGGAATTCGCTCGGCAGGCCGATGTGGGTCAGATCACCCGTAATGACGATGTGGTCCAGGTTGAGGTCGCGCAGGTCGCGCAGGAGGGCGGCTAACACTTCGGGAGAGTGCTCGCGACGGCGTCGCCGCCGCCAGGATAGGTAGCCGAGCGCGCGTTTGTTCAACAGATCCGAAACCTTGACGTCGTCCAGTGAAGTGAGATGGAGATCAGAAATGTGGGCAAACCTGAAGCTGCTATTCATATTCTTGCCTATTATGTAGGTGCCAGACTCAGCAAAAACTGCGCTCCATTTTGACTAAAACAACGTCAGTATAATATATTCTCATTCTTTTCCCCAGCCCTCTTTATATTGGACCCTTCGGTTGGGCTAACCGTGCAGTTAGATTTTGATGAGTGTTTGTGCCCACATAGTCGGAGAAACCCCGGTTCCCTTGTGGGGGCTATCGTCCCACGAGCGGTATCGCCGCATGCTGAAGCATGTGGGCATGACCGCGATGGTGGAAGATGTCTCCTCCGTGGCGCCGGGGGATTCGGTGCTCATCATTCGTGGGGATTACCTCTTCGATGGCCGTGTGCTTCAAAGCCTGGCCAACTCGTTGAACGTAATGCTCGAAGCATCAGCAGGACCATCACGTCAGATAGTTGCGGCTCATGTGCCGGCCAATCTGGCGAGGCAGGCCAGCACAATTCTGTCCGGAGGCGAGCTAGGCGACACGCTGCCCGGTGTTCGTATAGAGAAAATTGAAGCCCGGTCGGCTTCCTTTAATGAGCATCTGCGGAAGTCGCAGCCGCTTTTTGTTGAACCCATCAGACCGGATACGCAACGAGCGCTGGAAGAGCGTTTATTTAGCAGTTCCTACAAGGGCATCACGGATTTGGTCACGAAATGGCTGTGGCCCGTTCCTGCGAAATGGGCCACGCGTCTGTGCGTGGCCGGTGGAGTGATGCCGAATCATGTCACCGCGCTCAGCGTGGTCCTGGTTGTCGTTGCCGGAGCCCTTTTTGCCAATGGTTTTTATGCATGGGGGCTCCTCGCCGCATGGATCATGACGTTTCTCGATACGGTGGACGGAAAGCTCGCACGCGTCACGATCACCTCCACCCGGCTTGGCCACTTCCTCGACAAGATTTTGGACATCGTGCATCCCCCGTTTTGGTATCTGCTGTGGGGGCTTGGCTTGGCGTCGTTCCACCCGGTCCTTCCCTCGCTCACGCTGAACATCACGATAGGAGCGATCTTCATTGGATACATTGCGGGCCGCCTTATTGAAGGGGCGTTTCAGCTATGGTTCGGCAATTTCGGCATATTCTGCTGGCGCCAGTTCGACTCATACAATAGACTCGTGACGGCCCGACGGAATCCGAACCTGATCCTCTTAACTATCAGCCTTCTCATCAACAGACCGGATATGGGGCTCGTGGCGGTGGCCGCATGGACGATCTTTTCAAGTCTCCTGCTCCTGGTCCGCCTCGGGGTAGCCTTCCGCACCCGAATCGTGCATGGACCGCTGCATTCCTGGCTGGCTGATGGGGTTGAAAAAGATGGTGCCCGTTCGCTTGCCGTCCGGCTGTTCACGCAGCAGGTTCCCACCCGGTAAGCCTGACGGTCCCACTTGTTGCATCCGCGCCGCATTGCACCACAACAAGTATGCTTGTCAAAAATGAAATCGGCTGTGCCCCCTCAGGTTTTGAGCCTTGGGGTACCCACCGCCAACGACGAGTCGGTATCCTGCTCAATCCACGGAGTGGGACGACCCGATCGGGCTTCGACGCTTGCTCACAGCTCCTGACCCAGCACAAGCAAGTCATCCACCGAGAGGTTGTGACTCCCGAAGACATCGCTGCCGCCCTGGTGGAAATGGCTTCCCAGCAAGTAGATGTGCTGGCCGTTTGCGGAGGTGACGGAACCGTCCAGGCCACGCTGACCGCCTTGTTCCACACCAAACCATTTGACGTCAGGCCTCCCCTGGCGCTCTTGGCAGGCGGAACCACGAACATGACCGCCGCTGATGTCGGCATAGCAGGGAAACCAGCCCCAGCTTTGCAGCGCCTGCTGGCCTGGTCGGAAGGGAGCGGATCGGTGGGCCATATTGAGCGCCGCGGCGTCTTACGCGTGGACCGGGGGCCGGATTGTACCCCTTTTTTTGGGATGTTCTTCAGCGCGGCCGGCATCGTTCAAGTCACCCGGGCTCGGTGGGACACACGTCGCCGCGCCAGATCCCATGTAATGCGCGGTGCCCTGGGGACCGCGCTCACGGTGGGGCGATATGTTTTGGGCCTGGCACTGCGTCGCCGTGTCGTCGAGCCCACTTCGATCGCGATTCGTTTAGACGGTCAAACATTTGATCCGGCAGATTACCTTGCGCTCTTCATCACCACTTTGGTACGTTTGAGCCCTGGAATATACCCATACTGGGGCGAGGAAGCAGGTCCACTTCGGTATACGGCTGTGGCATATCAGCCGCGCCATCTCCTCCTCGCCACGCCTTCGCTCTTGCGCGGGAAACCCAACCGCTACCTAACGCCCGAGTTTGGATACACAAGTAAGAACATCTATGAAGCCGTGCTGCAATTGGAAGCCGAATGTGCTCTTGATGGACAATTTATCGACAAGCCGACACAGCACCCACTCATGATTACCTATGGGGGGGAGGCAGACTTTTTACGACTCTAAAGGCGAGCTCCCGGATTCTGTGTCTACAGATTTAACATGTTCGACGAATCATTTGGCTATAAGAGCGAGCCGCTTCCACAGCACGGCTGACGTGGAAACAAGGGCGGGCATCAGGTGACTTCACTGATGCCATCTTATGACTGTGGCCCTCCAGGGGGATCCGGCCCGTGCTTCCCTGGCTGCCACATCCAATCAAAATCTGACGCAGTTGTGGCGTAATGCCGAAGTCGAGCCGTAAGAGCGGCGGTGTTCAGCACGGCTCACCGCTCATCGCCCTCCTTGCCCGGCAGAGGTCAGAGCATCTCGCCCCAGGGGTTCACCTGCTCGCGGACGCCCTCCGTGCCCGGTTTGGCGAAGCCGTCGCGGCCATTCTGGTCTATGGCTCCTGTTTCCGGACCGGTACCGATGAAGGGTTGGTCGATCTCTATGTTGTGGTGGACCGTTATCGAAGTCTCCCGGGCACATCGTTCCCGCGCCTGCTGTACCGCATCTTGCCACCGACTGTCTTTTACCTCGAGATTCCCCTCGGAGATCGTCGAGTTCGTGCCAAATATGCAGTGATCTCCCAGGCGGATTTCCGGCGGGGAACCTCTCCGCGATGGTTTCATTCCTACCTCTGGGCCCGCTTTGCGCAGCCAAGTAGCCTGTTGTACGCCCGAAACGAGGAGATCGCCCAGCAGATCCACGCGGCACGAGGCCGCGCGATTGTGACGTTTGTCACCCGCGTCCTTCCGGTGCTTCCAGCTACGTTCGATGCCGAACTGTTATGGCGAGAGGGGCTCAGTCGAACCTATCGCACTGAACTCCGCCCTGAACGGTTGGATGCGGTGGCCCGTCTCGTCCAGGATAATCTCGGCTACTATGAGCAGGTGACCCGGGCGGCCTTGACCGGGATTCCCTTCGAGATCAGAGTACACGAGGAAGGTCCTTCGGTGAGATACGAAGCCAGGATACCGGAGAGGGTTCGTTTTTGGGGCGGTCATGCGTGGAACCTTCGGAAAGCCCTCGGCAAAACGCTGAACGTCATACGGCTGTTGAAAGGACTGATGACGTTCCAGGGTGGTATGGACTACATTCTCTGGAAGATTGAACGGCATTCGGGTATGAGACCTGTTCTTTCTCCACGCCTCCAGCGCCACCGATGGCTGGCTATGGGACTGATGCTTTGGAAGCTCTATCGCCAGGGAGGCTACCGATAGGGGAGACCAACTGCCTTAAGGCTCCTCACGCACCGGATACGGACCTTATCATTTTCGATACAGACGCAGGGTCTGGGAAGCTGTTCAAAATAGCTGTAGCTTCCCCTATTCGTCGTCCTCATCCTCCGAATCCAGCACCTCCTGTCGCTTCTGTTCTTCCATGGCATTATGCAGAAGCATCCGGATAAACATTGAATAGAGCGAGCCTTTTTCCAGTGTCCCGCCTGGAGGAATGGCAATCTTGCCTTCCTTGATCATCCGATCCATCCAGACCTTTTGATCTGGTGCAATCAAGATCGGAATCTCGACCAACCCGACACGTCCCATCATATCCATAGAAACCTCCGTGAATCGAAAAGCGTCATTCGTCTCTCGTGAAGCGTATCTCGTTTATGATGAACCACGAATGTCCTGTCTGGTGAGACACGAACGACGCTTCACGAACGACGAGATACGCCGCCATTCCAGCATGCGCTTTTTTGCATTGTCAATCAGACCGCTCCGGCATGGACTATGCCTGTCCTCATAAAGACATGACGCAAGTCAGAATCGCTTTCTCTTCATTTATCGCCGTCGGTTTCCTGCTGATCTTCACCCACGAGGCCTTGGCCCAACCATCCACAGCTCCACCTTCCTCACTGCCCACAAGGTCTCTGACTCCCGAGTCCACTGAGTCAGAACTTCACGGTTCTTGCGATCTCTGCCGGAAATCAGAGAGACGGGCAGGGAGCGATCTTCGCCCTCGGCGATCTCATCACGAGAAAGGAGCACGTCCGCACAAGAGCGCGAAGGGAACCCATCGCTCATTAGAGGAAAGCCTCAAGGCGACGTTGCCTCGTCGCCCACTCGTACCCACAGAAGTTCAGGAGCAGCGGGATTCGCAAATAAGAGGATCTGTTGAGTAGCTAAACCAGTCATCGCGGAAGACTTCGTCCAAAGGGGACAGACCACAGGTATGTCTGTGATCACCTCGTGCTCGATGGCTTCATCAACGGACAGAATCTAGGCGTCCGACGACGAGCATTCCTTCAGTGAGCCGATACGAGATTTCGCCTTCCCACGCTAGCTCCCTTGCGGCATTCTGTGAATTATCGTAGGCTCCACACTATGCCCTGCGGCTACATAATCGACCTGGCACGGTCCTTAGTCCTATCCCGCGGATGGGATATCGTGACGGATCGGGAGCTTCTGGCGCACGTACGTGCCCTGACCATCGACCCACGCTTCGTACGGAACCTTCATCAGCTTGCTGATTTGCGTGATGTCGCGGATGTCGAGGTCACTGCTGCCACTATCAGGGAGATGGCGAGTCTAAATCCCTACGGGGATGGTTCCCGGCGCGCCGTGGTGGTCACCAGCGACGTGTTGTTCGGCATGGCACGCATGTACCAAATTCTCCGGGATGAACCGACTGACGAACTGGAGATTTTCAGGACGCTGGACGACGCCCTTCGCTGGCTTGGGATCCTCAATGCGAAAGAGGAATTGCTTTCGGCCCTTTCGCAAGTACCGCCGATTCCTGGGATGAGATAGCGCTTCCGTCGAAGGATCAGCGTACCCGCAACATCCTGCTGGTGGACTCCATCAACTTCACCACACTCTTCGGCGGCACGGAAAGTCTGGGGCAATTCTGGATCAACATCGTGAGGATGTGAGTCATATTGAGCTGCCCCTCAAGCACGGTTGCTGCTCGGTGAATTTAGGGGGCCACTCTGGTTTTTTTGGCGTATGAGGTGAGCGGCTACCTGCAGGAATTCAGAATATCCTCTTTCTGCATTCACGGTCTCAATCTTTTGAATGCCCTTGAACTCAAAGTCCCGCCGCTCCTTCTGGTACTCCTGCTTGTCGGGGCTATGTGGTTCGCCGCGTGGCAACTTCCATCACTTGCTTTTGCGTTGCCCTGGCGGCAAGGTCTCGCGGCTACGATTTCCGCTGTCGGCATCCTCTTCATGTTGGCGGGGCTGTATGAATTCCAGAAGGCCAAGACCACCTTTAATCCCATGACCCCTGACGCCGCCTCATCTGTCGTCATGTCAGGTGTCTATCGCGTGAGCCGAAACCCCATGTATGTGGGCTTCCTTCTCCTACTCATCGGGTGGGCGATTTGGCTCTCCCACCCATTGCCATTCTTTCTCTTGCCGGTCTTTGTCTTGTACATGAACCGCTTTCAAATCCTGCCCGAGGAGCGCGCACTGTCAGCCAAATTCGGCAAGGCATATGACCGTTACCAACAAGGTGTAAGGCGGTGGCTATAATGAACAAGACAGGCTGGCGGATATCTTCAACATCCAGCTAGCAGGCTGTTGACAAAGGCCGCCAGCGGCGTTCTCGCCGCGCTCAGAGGCTCAACGTACTACAGAGAGTACGCTTCCTTCGCCTCGTCGCTTGCTGCGGCCTTGCTGGACGGCCTTTCTGAACAGCCTGCGAGGGCTTCTGAACGGGTCTGCGAGTGTCCAGACCTTGCGTGTCTGTTCTGCTCAAGTCGTTTGTCAACGCCCAGCTAGACTGATGGCTTGTTATCCTGATTCAGATCATACATAGTTAGCTTTTACGAGACGCAGTGGGGTCCCCGAATGACATCGGAATCCAACACACCATTGAAACCAAAGGGCAAGATGCCTTGGTACGTCTATTTTGTCGGAGCGATCATCTATACCATTCTTGCCAGCTGGCTGTTCAGAGAGTCGGATTCGCCTGTTCTGGCATGGCTTTGCCTCCTCAGCTCTCCGCTGGGTTTTTTCTATGCCTGGAAAGCGTGGAAACAAGAGCAAGACAAATAGAAAAGATGCCAGCAGGATGCTGGAAAAGTCCGCCAGTGTGAGAGAACAATCAGACAGAGTTTTGTCGAAACCTGCTAGACCCTTAGTTTGCCATGCCGCACGAGGCCACACTCATCTATAGCGAGTCGCTGCTGCGCGAGGCGGTGTACGCGTTTTGGCGCCGCTCAATAGGCTCAGGCTTTATCGCGATGCTCGCGGCTCTTCCGGTGGTTCTTGGCGTGCTCGTGGTCATAGGCGCACCATTCTGGCTCCTGATCACCCTGGCTGTGCTCTTCGTCCTCGCGGTGGCGCTGGCTGTCGCGCTCTACGCCGGCTATTATCGTAACTCGTTGCGGAAGTTCCGCAAGATGGAGAAGCCTCAAGCGACATTCCGCGCCGATGAGTCGTCATTCACCATGAGCTCGGATGCCGGTACGACCACGCTTCAGTGGTCCGCCGTCAAAGAGCTGTGGCAGTTCCCTAGTGTGTGGCTTCTGTTGTATTCGAAAACAGAGTTCAGCACATTACCGCTTGCCTGCTTGCCGTCCGAAACACAGGCTTTCGTGCAGAAGCGTGTCCGGGAAGCCGGAGGCAAGGTTGCTAACTAGTGCGCGATTGCAGATGGCTGGTCGCCGCCTGCTCAATTTGAACGAGCCGCATATGCTCGTGGGTGACACATGCCGGATCTCCCGGATGAATTGATCCGGATCAATTCCATCCTTCACGAGTATGTCGCGATCCACGATGCGATTTTTAAATTTGCCTGGCGCAAAGCCATCCCGATTCCAGGCCTCTTCAAACCCACCGACTTCGGGGCCCATTTCAAAGGCCTCAGCCGATTAGTCTCCAAATTGGCTGCTCTTTCATCAGCATTGAAGGAGAATGCAGAGGCGTTGGAGGGTTCCCACCAGTATGCGGCAGCGTTGCTTGACACGATCCAAGCCCTCAGGGAGATCTGCAGGAGGTTCTACGAGAAAAGCCAGGGGCATCTCAGCAAATATCCGATGGCCGAGTACAACGCCGACCTCAAAGTTTACGAAGGCCTCCTCAATAAGTGCCAAGAGTTGGGCGTTGCGCTCAACCGGCAGTTGCACAAGGACAGCGTCCCGCCGGAGAATTGAAGGTTATTGTTTGGGAGGGTTCCTGTCGCGGCTTACGCCAGATCGGTACTGTAGAGGTGGTTATGCGCTACGGTCTCGGGCGGGATTTTTAGTATCGTCCTCGTGCTCATGAGAGTCAGATTCAGTGGAAGACAGGATGGTGGACTCCAACTTCCTCCTTTCCTTCCCGGTTTTTGCCATCGGGTTTTCCATGAAAAATTTCCAGCCGAAGAATGCGACACCAAGCCAAAAGCCGATGATGATGAACCAACTTAGCGCCTGCACCCATCCAAACTCTGGCCCAGCCCATGTTGTCATTTAGCTACTCCTTGCAGGAAAAAACTCTAACATGGCCACCATGGCCTTGTCGAGGCGCTTGACCTTGCCTTTTCCGTTCACTGCCGCCAGCCTGGCGGATCCTTCGACAACCACCCGCCGGCTTTCCCGCTCTCGGATCACGTGCGAAAACGTGAAGGAGGCTGCTCTCATGTCGGAGATGACCGTCTCGATGGTCAGCCAATCACCGTAGCGGGCCGAAGATCGGTAGTCGACTTCTGCATGCACCACCACGAATGTCGTGTCTTCTTTCATAAGCCCGGCCACAGACAACCCCCGCTCTTCAAGGTACTGCGTCCGCGCACGCTCAAAAAACTTGAGGTAATTTGCATAGTACACCATTCCCCCGCAGTCCGTATCTTCATAGTAGATCCTAACGTCCATCGTATCTCGTCGTTCGTGAAGCTTATCTTGTCAGAGCCGTTTGATGAGGTTTCTGAGCATCTTAGACTCGTGGTCAAGCTTCTCTAAAAGATTGTCCTGCCCGGTTCCCGCAATGAACCCCAGATCATGAGCGATTTCAATGTGAGTCTCCAACTCTGCGCAGGAGCCAAGGATCATTCCCTTGCCCAGTCTCCACACCGCGAGATCGGGGAAGTTTCGTATCTTGTCCATTTCACTTCGTCGATTCTTCTTCAAACGAGATACGCTTCACGAACGACGCTTCACTAGAGGTTCAACGTGGGAAACTTCGGTAAGGAGGTCTCACTGACACCCGATAATTTCACGACTACTTCGTATAGCTGTTGCACCCGCTCGGCTTTGACCGGTTCAAAGCCGTGGCCAAGGACTGCATGGCTGGCGGCGTCGAGCAGCGGTTTCATCGTCGGCCACTCTCGCAAAAAGGCCTGGCCTATCTGGTCGCCTAATCCGGCCAGCGCTCGAAACTGTGCCTGCAAGGGCAGCTTGTACTTGCCGTCGATATCTTCCAGCCAACAAGATCGACAGGTTTCTCTCAGTGCTTGCGGCAATTGTTCCGGCTGCACGTCCCACGTTTTGATCAGGTATTGCTTGAACAGTTGCCGTTGGGCAAAGGCTTCGAGCGCGCGAACGAGCGAGACCATCGCGGCTTCCGAATCGTTCAGGCCATGGAGTCGTCGGCCGGCATGAGCCAGCAGATCGTGGGCCTGCACGTCTTTCACAGGAGCAGGATCGAGGACGAGCTTCTCCAAGAATCCCGCATTCGATTTGATCGCCGGCAACAATGACGTGAGGCCTGGTGGTCCGCCCCACAGGGACGCCATTTCAAAGGCCTTCACGGCACTTTTCAGTTTCTCCCAGGCTTGACGATAGTGAAACCGTTCCCAATGATCGTAACCATCAGCCATGTCCGCAAAGGCACGATAGAGCGGTTTCTGCCCGCCGCTCACCCGTGTTTCGATCTCGCGGAACAGCTTTGCCGCTGCGGCAAACAATCTCCGGTTGAACAGTTCACAGCCCTCGCGGCGTGCAACGGTTGCCGCCTCATCCCACGGATTGACCTGCATCCATACGAACGGCTTCCCGGCAATATCGGTCCTGTTCTCCTCCTGTCCCTCTCGTGCCGGCACGAGCGACACGATACGCGAACTGAGAGATCTTGTAGCCAGTGTCAGCGCGCCCGCCATGGCCGCCGTAGCTCCGGTCACATCGACGACAAGTTCGCCTGGCTGCACATCCCAAGTATGCAACATGTCCGGGAGTGTCCTGGCAAGCGTCTGATAACAGCCGACAAATTCGCCGGTTTCCGCCAGCCCCACCCAATCCCACCGTCTTGGCATGTGCTCGATCTTCGGCTGGACCTCTGATTCTACGAGCGATTTAGCCCATTCCGGCAACACAAAGCAGAGCGAATCAGGCTGCAGACGATTAATCGAATAGACTGCCGCTGCTGCATGGTCGGTGAGAGCGATCACTAAGGCTTTGACTGGCTGATCGTGCCCCATAGCGCGGACTATAACATAGGATGGCGTAAAAGCCTTCGGGCTTTGCTCACAGCAGTCGCGAATTGTGAAAGAGAAGGCTAACACAGAACTTTCGCCTGTACGAAGAGCCTACTCGTTCTCCCTATAAGCCATCGGTCTCCCGAGTGATTAATCCAGGGGGGAGTGGCGTGCATTCTGCTTGACGGTCTCCGGAAAGGCGCTTAGACTTTTGTTACTATCTTTTATCCCTCAAAGTCCTTATCGAATACTGAATAGGGTTCCCCGATGATCTGGTGGTATTGGATGCTCCTCGGCATTGTGTTACTCGGCGTTGAAATGGTTACGCCAGGGGGCTTCTATATTCTCTTCTTCGGATTGGCAGCCCTGATCATCGGGGGTCTGGCCGGTCTAGGGATCGCCCAAGCGGAATGGCTCCAGTGGCTCTTGTTTTCAGGGCTCTCGATCCTCTCACTCCTGGTCTTTCGGGGGCCGTTATTGGCCTGGATCAAAACGCAGGAGGTCGAGACTCCTGCCGTAGATTCGATGGGAGGCGAAACCGCAATCCCCCTCGAGGATCTGGCGCCGGGTGGCACCGGCAAGGCGGAACTGCGCGGCACCACATGGACCGTCCATAATGCGGGGCCCGCTCTCCTGAAAAAGAACCAACGCTGCAAGGTCGAACGGGTCGAGGGGCTTACCTTGTGGATTACAGCCGAATGAGTGATGACAGCCTAGTAGAATGCTGAAAAAGTCCGCCAGCGTCATGCAGACCGTACGAATGTTCACGTGCCGACATAGTTTTCCCACAACCTGCTAGAGGGCCAACGACTATGGAGGAGGTAACGATGAGCGGCGGACTATTTGTCGTACTGTTGTTGGCTGTGCTGGTGCTGATCATCATCGCCAAGACCGCCGTGGTGGTCCCGCAACAAAGTGCCTATGTGGTCGAGCGACTCGGCAAATATGCAGCCACGCTGGATGCGGGATTTCACATTCTTCTCCCCTTCATCGACCGCATTCGTTACAAACATTCGCTCAAGGAAACGGCCATTGACATCCCCGAGCAGGTCTGTATCACGCGCGATAACGTGCAGGTGTCCGTGGACGGCATCTTATACCTCAAGGTCTTGAACCCTCAGCGCGCGTCGTACGGCATCAGTGACTATAATTTTGCCCTGATCCAACTTGGCCAGACCACGCTGCGGAGCGAGATCGGCAAGATCGAACTCGATCGGACGTTTGAGGAGCGGACTAACATCAATATCCAGGTGGTCAATGAACTCGACAAGGCTTCAGACCCTTGGGGAGTCAAGGTTCTACGGTACGAGATCAAGAACATCACCCCGCCGAAGGGCGTGCTGGATGCGATGGAAAAACAGATGCGTGCGGAGCGGGAAAAGCGCGCGGTGATTCTCACGTCCGAAGGCGAGCGCGATGCGGCCATCAACCAGGCCGAGGGAGAAAAACAACAGGTCATCAAAGCGTCCGAGGCCAAGAAACAGCAGCAGATCAATGAGGCGGAGGGAGCGGCCGCAGCTATCCTGGCCATCGCCCAGGCCACCGCCCAGGGGTTGCGTAAAGTTGCGGAGACCATCCAAATGCCGGGAGGTCAGGAGGCCGTCCAGTTGCGAGTTGCCGAACAATACATCACGAAGTTCGGCGAGTTGGCCAAAACGAATAACACGCTCATCCTGCCGGCGACGGTCTCCGATGTCGGCTCTATGATTGCCCTGGCGATGAGCGCCATCCGGCAGACTTCGATTGCTCCTTCGCAAAAGACCTAAGCGGTTTGCGAATCACGTTTGACAGGTGACAGCAGGTTCCCTAGAATCGCTTTCGATGAAAGACTTCGTGCTTAGTGCCTTTGCGGAAAGTGCGACCATCAAGCAACAGTTTGCGCGTGAGCATGCCGATCGTATCGTGCAGGTTGCGAAGCTGATGGCCAGGGCCTTCCGTGACGGGCGCAAAGTGCTGCTCTTCGGCAATGGAGGCAGTGCCGCGGACGCAGCCCACATTGCCGCAGAATTCGTGGGCCGATATAAACGCGAACGGGCTCCGTTACCGGCCATAGCGCTTGCGACCGACATCGCAGCAATAACCTGCATATCCAACGACTACGGCTTCGATGAACTCTTTGCCCGCCAGGTTCGTGCCCATGGGCAGAAAGGCGACGTTGCCGTTGCCATCAGTACAAGTGGCAATTCACCCAATGTGCTGAAGGGTGTAGAAGCAGCGAAGGCGTGTGGCCTCACAACCATATGCTGGACAGGCGGGACCGGTGGGAAACTGGCTGGTCTGGTAGAATATTCGTTTGTCGTGCCCTCAACCGTCACGGCCCGCATTCAAGAAAGTCATATCACGCTAGGCCACGTCCTGTGTGAACTTATCGAGGAACAGCTCCTTGCCAACGCCTCCTAACCGGCAGCGGCCTCCTGTCACGACCCCAAGCATGGTGCCGCCGATCAACGTGACGGATCTCACGACCTATCCGCTCAAGAAACGGTACAGCAAGGTCCGTATCTCCGACTTCGCAATACCCTGGCAGCGTGGAGGCAGCTTCAGCCAATTCTATCGCTCGTTGCCTGATATCCTCGGTGTGAAAACGTTGCGCGCGGTTGCCAAAGCCATCGCAAAAGCCCATCGCAAAGGCCGACCGGTCATCGTGGGAATCGGCGCACATGTCATCAAGGTCGGCTTGAGTCCGATTCTGGTGGATCTCATGCAGCAGGGAATTGTGTCGGCCGTGGCCATGAACGGCGCCGGGATCATTCACGATTTCGAATTGGCGCTCATGGGGCATACGTCTGAAGAAGTCGACGCGGAAATCGATGAGGGACGCTTCGGGATGGCGGAAGAAACCGGTCGCATGTTAAACGAAGCGATTGTCCGTGGAGCCCACGATCGCGAGGGGCTCGGGGAATCCGTCGGCCACTATGTCAACCGACGTCAGGGGCAGTTCCCCAACCGCAAAATAAGCATCCTGGCGACCGGAGCGCGGCTCGGTATTCCTGTGACCGTCCACGTCGCCATTGGAACTGACATCATCCATATGCACCCTGCCGCGGATGGAGCCGCCATTGGAGCGACCTCCCTGATGGACTTTCGACGTCTTGCAGCTGTTGTATCCGAGATGGAAGGGGGCGTGTATCTCAATCTCGGCTCTGCTGTCGTGTTGCCAGAAGTTTTCCTCAAGGCAGTGTCCCTGGGGCGCAATCTCGGTCATGATCTGATCAACATTACGACCGTGGATATGGACTTCTTGGCCCACTATCGTCCGCTCACTAACGTCGTGCGTAGGCCTACCCAGAAGGGCGGGAAAGGCTACTCCCTGATCGGACATCACGAAATCATGGTGCCGTTGCTGGCCGCGGCGGTGCACGAAGAATTGGGGTGAACCCCTTCCTATGTCTTCACGCCAATCCCCTCCAGTGACCTTGCAGCATCTGATCCGGATCTGGAGCGAACTGAATGACCGCTACTTCGCGAGCCTGCTGCCTCCGATCGATCTCGTCTGGAGTCGTCGGTTGACCTCCTCAGTCGGCATGTTCGTGAGTCATAGAGGACCGCGTCCACGGCTGAATCAGGATGGTCTTCGCCCTCCAACCAAGCGAGAAATCCGCCTCTCTCTTCCTTTACTCCTACAGGCCGCCCAAGCGAGCGAGGATGACGAGCGGGAAATCGTGAATACGCTGGCGCACGAAATGATTCATCAATGGCAGTACGACACCCTGAAACGTCGGCCGAATCATGGGGCGGATTTTCTCCGCAAAATGACCGAGATGAATCGGGACGGTGCTCTGGCGATCACCACCTACCATTCGTTACAGAAGGAAGTTCTCGCCCTCACACGATTTGCCTGGCGTTGTCGGCAATGCGGACAAGTGTATCGTCGCCAGCGACGGACGATTCAGCCCAGGCGACACCATTGCGGTAGCTGCCGAGGCGCCTTACAAGAATTGATGTCGGTTGGCCGGATCAAGTCCGAGCCCGTGGCGCCGCCTCAACGTCCGCTCTTGAACCTTGAGCAATTGTCCTTTACCTTCTAAACTCCATCTTCTGGAGCGGTGCATGCGCTGGTCTCGCCAAATTCTGTTCGGCGATGTGGACGCCATGTTCGCATCCGCCACGATCGTCAAAGACCCGAGTCTGTCCGGCAAAGCGGTCGCGGTGGGAGGCCCCCCACCCCGAGGTATCATCGCAGCAGCGAGTTACGCCGTTCGCTCATTCGGCGTCCATTCTGCCATGCCGACCGCCGAAGCTCTCCGTCTCTGCCCCCATCTCATCCTCGTTCCGCCGGATAGACCGCTCTATCGTCGGCTGCATGAACAGATGCAGGCCGTGACTGACCGGCTGTTTCCCTTGACCGAATGGAGCAGCATCGATGAGTTTTACGCCGACACGACCGATCTACAAACACTCCATCCAGACCCCCTGACCCTTGGCTTGCTTGTGAAGCAAGCCATCTTTGACAGCACGGGATTACGTTGTACGGTCGGTGTCGCAACGGGAAAAACCGTCGCAAAAATTGCGGCCGATTCTCACAAACCCGACGGATTGGCAGTCGTACCGCCAGGAACGGAAGCGGAGTTTCTCGAAGACCGACCGGTCAGAGCCCTACCCGGTATCGGGCCCAAGACAGCTGCACGCTTGGAGCCGATCGGACTGAAAACGATCGGCGATCTATTGGAGAGGCGATGGGAGCCGGCTCTGCACCATCTGTTCGGCACTCGTCTCCATTGGGTTCAAGAATTGGCCCGTGGTATTGACCACGAACCGGTCATTGCCGACCGTGGATCGAAGAGCCTCAGCCATGAAACGACGTTCGAGCAGGATACGAACGATCAGGGCTATCTTGAACAGCTGTTGCACGGATTTCTCAAGACGCTTGCCCGAGATCTGCGGCAAGATGGACTCGCTGCCGAATCCTGCACCGTGAAACTCAAGGACTCGCGTTTTTCCATCACAACCAAACAGCGCTCATTCCCTCATCCGCTCAACTACGAGCCAGAGATGTGGCCGACCATAAAGCAGGCCTTGCATGAGCTGCTTAACTCGGGAACCAAGTATCGCCTCGCCGGCCTCGGCCTTTCTTCACTCACACCTGCGTCTCCCGGTTTGTACGACCAGCGAAGGGATAAGGCCATCAAAGCGATGGACGCTCTGACCGCCCGACATGGTCCCGGCATCATCGGTCTGGGCGGGGTTACCGACAATGAGCACGACTGAGTCGACTCTTTCTATCCGGAGTGACAGTGAGTATGATGGGGCCATGTCCGAGAAAGTCCTGAGGAGTACACAACTCGCTCCGATTCTCGCTCAAGCCCGCGTACAGAAAAAGCGTATCGTCTTTACGAACGGCTGTTTCGACCTGATGCATGTAGGGCATACGCGCTACCTGCAGGAGGCGAGGCGACTCGGCGACCTCCTGGTTGTCGGCGTCAACAGCGATGCGTCAGTCAGAAGTCTGAACAAGGGGCCGGATCGGCCGATTGTCTCTGAGTCTCAGCGGGCGGAAGTGGTCGCTGCGCTCGGCTGTGTCGATTATGTCGTCGTATTCACGGACCCGGACCCGCTGAACTTGATCACCATAATTAGACCGGATGTGCTCGTGAAGGGCGGAGACTGGCCGGTGGAACGGATCATCGGCCGCGAGATCGTCGAAGCGAATGGCGGAGTCGTGAAGACCATTCCTCTGGTGCCAAATATGTCCACCACCTCACTTATCCAACGAATCCGCGCACAATCTACCTAGCCTGTGTCGAATGTCACGCCCAATCCATCGATGACTCAGTGGCTGCCCCCGCTCGCCACGGCGCTCACCGGCCAGGGTGGACGCCCTTGTCTGACCGGCTTACACGGCTCTACTGCAGGGTTTGCCCTCACGATGCTTCTGCGGTCTCAGGTCGGCGCATTGGGGAATCGATCGTGGCTGATCGTCATGGGGTCGGATGAGGCAGCTGACCGTCTCTTTGATGACCTGCATTTTTTCCATGACCTCATCGGTGCTCCAACCTCTTCCCTCGCCTTGTTCCCGAGATGGGAAACCTTACCCTACGAGGGCAGCGCTCCCCATGTCAGTCTGATTGCCCGTCGGATGAATACACTGCATCACATCCGAACCGCACCACAGACCTGCCTGGTCACCTCCGTCGCGGCTCTGATGCAACGGTTGTTACCCGTCACGACCTTCACCGACACGATCTTGCATTTCAAACTGGGCGGCATGATCGAGCGAGAGGTCCTCATCGGAGGGCTTCTCCGTCTCGGTTACCGCCGGGTTTCGGTGGTGGAAATTCCTGGCGAGTTTAGTGTTCGAGGCGGCATTGTCGATGTTTTCTCGACGGCCTATGCCGACCCGCTCCGTGTCGAATTTCTTGGAGAAACCATCGATTCGCTCCGCCTCTTCGATCCCGCTACCCAGAAATCCACTGCGAAGGTGGATCGTGCGATAGTCCTTCCTGCACGTGAGTATATTCGCGCAGAGACGTCACCGGATGCCCTTGACCCCATTCCTGTAGACGCCGAATGGCGCGCGCCCGATCTTTACTCAGACATGAGCACCCTCTTCGACTACTTCAGCGATAGGCCTCTCTTGGTCTTGGACCAGCCGGTCGGATTGGAGGGGGCCTGTGGGGACCTCTGGAGCAAGATCGACGACGGCTACCTCCGCCACGCTGATCGGGAGACGAATGTGCCATACCCGTCACCGGAACGCTTGTTCCTCTCCTGGCGGGAACTTATGGATCGCACGGACTGCTGGCCCACGCTCGCGCTCGAACCGCTTACCGCGAGCGATGCGTCCTGGAATCCGGTCCAGGCTTTTCCTGCTCAGACTCCAAGCAGCGCCGGCCTCGGAGCTCGTGGGATGCCCTTCAGCCAAACCCTCGCCATCATGGATCGCCTGCGGGAGGAATGCCGCGTTGTGCTCGTCGCGAGGAGCCGCGGCCAGGTCGATCGCTTGCTGGCGCTCTTGCGCGAACACGACGTCCCAGCGATTGAGTGGGCGGCTGGGGCCTGGACCGCTGCCGACAAGACTAAGGCGCCGTTTTATGTCCTGCACGGCGATTTATCAGCCGGATTCCTCGCACCGGACTTGCGTCTGGCTGTTCTGACGGAAGAGGAGCTGTTTGCCAAAGGCGCTCGTCACAAGCCGCAGGCGAAGAGTAAGGCCGCCACCTTCCTTTCGTCATTGGAGGATCTCAACGTAGGCGACTATGTCGTCCATGTTCAACACGGCATCGCCAAGTATCGGGGCCTCAAACGTCTTTCGGTTCAGGGCTTCGACAGTGACTATTTGATCCTGGAATTCGCCGGGGGCGACACGTTGTATGTTCCCCTGGAGCGGCTGGACCATGTGCAGCGCTATAGCGGGGCGGACGGCCATGCTCCGAGGCTTGAACGTTTGGGCGGGACCAGTTGGGCCAAAACGACCGCGCGGGTGAAACAGGACATCGAGGAAATGGCCCACGAATTGGTCGACCTTTATGCCAACCGCGAGCTCGTCACGCGCCATGCCTATGGGTTCGACAGCACGATGTATCACGAGTTCGAGGCGGCATTCGAGTACGAAGAAACTGCGGACCAACTCAAAGCAATCGAGGATATTACGCATGATATGGAGGCCAGCAAGCCGATGGATCGCCTGGTGTGCGGCGACGTCGGGTATGGAAAAACGGAAGTGGCCATGCGGGCGGCCTTCAAGGCAGTGGAAGATAATCGCCAGGTGGCGGTGCTCGTTCCCACGACTCTGTTGGCTCACCAACATTACGACAATTTCTCGGAACGGTTCGCGCCGTTCCCGGCGCGCGTGGCCCTTCTCTCCCGATTCCAATCGTCGAAGGAGGCCAAAGCCATTCTCAACGACGTGGCGGCCGGCAGCATCGACGTCGTGATCGGGACGCACCGCCTCATCCAGAAGGATGTGCGGTTCCACAACCTGGGTCTGGTCATCATCGATGAAGAACAGTGGTTCGGTGTGAAGCACAAAGAACGGTTGAAACAACTTCGCACTCAGGTTGACGTCTTGACGCTTACGGCGACTCCGATTCCCCGAACCTTACAGATGGCCATGGCAAGCGTGCGGGACCTCTCGATCATCGAGACTCCTCCGGCAGGCCGCTTGTCTATTCGTACGCAGGTTGTCCGGTCGAACGACAAACTCATCCGGGAGGCGATATTACGTGAACTGGGGAGGGGCGGGCAGGTCTATTTCGTCCATAACCGGGTTGAAACGATGGAGAAGACAGGAGCCTGGCTCCGGCAACTGGTGCCTGATGCGCGCATCGTGATGGCCCATGGGCAGATGAACGCCAAGCCGCTTGAAGCCGTGATGTTGAAGTTCTTTCGCCGAGAGGCGGATGTGCTGATCGCTTCGGCCATCATCCAATCGGGCATCGACGTGCCCCATGCCAACACGATTTTCGTGAATCGTGCCGACATGTTCGGCCTTGCGCAGTTGTACCAGTTGCGCGGGCGAGTGGGACGAAGCGGTGACCAGGCCTACGCCTACTTCCTGGTCCCCGATGAGGGGCAGTTGACCGACGATGCCCAGAAACGCCTCACCGCGATTCAGCAATTTACCGAGCTGGGGGCCGGTTTCCGCATCGCCGCGGCCGATATGGAAATCCGTGGGGCCGGCAACCTCCTCGGTAAACAACAGTCGGGGCATATCGCGGCCATAGGACTCGATCTCTACATGCAGATGGTGGAACAGGCTGTCCAGCGTCTCAGGGGCCAGGTGGTGGAAGAGGAGCTGGACCCCACCCTCCGGCTCAATGTGTCCGCCTTTATCCCCGATGAATATGTCGCCGATCCCCACCAAAGGCTTTCCTGTTATAAACGGCTGTCGTCCTGCACCCAAGTCGGAGATCTGGCCTTACTTCATGGCGAAATACAGGATCGGTATGGATTGGCTCCGGACTCCGTCGAGCGACTGTTCGAAGTCATGCAGATCCGGCTCCAGGCCAAGGCCTTGCGGTTGAGCTCGATCGAACTCAAGCCCCACGCCGCCGTCATCACGCTCGATGCCAACAACCGAGTCTCAAGCCAAGCGATTCATCAGGTGATGGACGGGTACAAGAAGCGGCTGTGCTTTCTTTCTCCGTTGTCGTTTGAACTCCGGATGCCGCATGAGGACTGGCCTTCCATCTTTCGAGAACTCACCGCAATGTTGCAAAGCCTGGGAGGCTGTGGTACCAACACAACAATGTCTCCGCAATTACCATGTTAACAAGGTCTCACGCGCCTATGACTGCATCATCGACCAGATCCATGAACGCTGTCGCTGTGCACTTCATCTCCCTACTTGCCGTTGTCATCGGTGGCAGCCTCCTATTCGCTGGCTGTTCACCACCGCCAGAGGAAGGCGTGCTGGCGCTCGTCAATGGCCGGCAGGTTACGCAGACCGAATTCGACATCCGCTGGGGGGAGTTAGCCGAGGCTACTCGGGCACGGTATGAGAAAGAGGGGGGGAAACGCCTCTTCCTCGATGAACTCATCACCCGTGAGTTGCTCATGCAGGAAGCACGCAAGCTGGGACTCGACCAAAACGATGCCATCCGTGATCGCACCCAACGCTATCGGGAACAACTGATTCTCGACGAGCTCCTCAAGGACCGGATCAAGGCTAAGGTCGAGCTTACGCAGGAAGAGCTGGATGCCTACTACGAGAAGCATGCTCACGAACTCCTCACGCCGCTGAAAGTGCGTGTGTGGCAGATGTTGCTGCCGAACGTTTCGGCCGCGAAGGATCTGGAGCATCAGATCAACGAGGGGGGGGACTTCGCCAAGTTTGCGCAGCGCTATTCCATCGACGGCAAGACAAAAGCAAAGGGGGGTGATCTCGGCCCCTATCACAATGGACTGGTCGTCCCGGAAGTCGACGCAGTCGTTCATACGCTCAAGCTTGACATGGTCAGTGCGCCGATTAAAACGGACTCTGGCTATTATCTCGTCAAGATTACGGCACTCGACAAGGAAATTATTCAAGCAGACGTGGCTGTTCGGGAGCGCCTTCGACAAGAGCTGCTCAACGAGAAGCGTCGAAGACGCTTTGACGGCGTGATTGCCGACATCCGCGCAAAGGCAGTCATCCGCCTCGCCGACGCGTCCCGCTATCTCGCAGACGATGTCAGCAAGCGCTGAATCGTCACGGGTCGAAATTTCTCTCGCACAGGCTCCGCAACTCCCACGCAATTCGTGTACAATCCCTCGAACCGTCGGACGACCGCCTGTCCCATGGGCGGGTGGAGATCCTCATATCCATCATCCATCACGATCTGTCCGTTCACCACGATGGCATCAGGCTGGCTGAGACACATGGTCTTCTTCGCGCTGGGTCTGATCGCTCAGGCGTCCCTTCTTTCAGCCGCGCAGGTAGAGGATGGGATCATCGCCATCGTCAACTCGGACCTCATCATGTTGTCCGAAATGAAACGGGAAGTCGCGCCGGAGCGGGAGCGGATTCAGAAAGAATACCGTGGCGAAGCCCTTGAGCGTCGCCTTAGGACGGTGGAATACATGGCGCTGACTACGATGATTGAGCGTAAGTTGCAGCTTCAGGCAGCTAAGGCTCGAGGCATCTCAGTGACCGATCAGGAAGTCCTGCAGGCGGTTCAGCAGATGAAGCAACAGGGGAGAGCGATCGATGAAACGAACCCGGTGGACTTGAAAAACGTCAGAGAGCAGCTGATGTTGCTGAGGATTGCCGACCGTGACGTGCGGAGCGGGGTGATGGTCGGGGATTCCGACATGAAGCGGTACTTCCAGGAGCATCGTGATCGGTTTGCACTTTCGGAGGAATACACGCTCAGCCAGATTCTCATTCGGCCCCGTTCACCGGGGGATACGGCTGAGGCAATGGAGAAGGTTCGAGAAGTGATGGCTCGGCTGAAGCAAGGGGAGTCTTTCCAGGATTTGGCGTTGCGCTTTTCTGACGGCCCGAACGCGGCCGGCGGGGGGCGTCTTGGCTTGGTGCGGCAGGGGGAGCTCTTACCGGCAATCGAGCGCGCCATCGCAAACCTCGTACCTGGCGGCATCTCGGATGTGGTCGAGACTCCGGAAGGTTTTAGCATCGTGCGGCTGGAGGACAAGAAACCCAAACAGTTCCGCCCTTTTGAGGCGGTCCGAACTGAAATTCAAAGACTCGTTTTTCAGCAGAAAAGCGAGGATGCATTCCACACGTGGCTCACGGAGCTCAAGAACAAGGCCTACATAGAAATCAAGTTCGAATCCGCTCTTTCAGGGCAGCCCACAACCGTTCCCGCCCCTCGCCCGTCACCGCCGAGTAAGTAATAATCCCGTCGCCCCCGTCCAATTCCAGCCATTCATATAGGCGACGAAGCGCGCCGACACGCTCGCTCATCTTCAACTTGTCCACTTTCGTCGCCACCACGATGGGGGAGCGTCCGACGGATGAGAGCCATGCGATCGTCTGTTGATCTTGCTCGCTCAGCACCCGGCTTTCCACTAAGACTATCACCGCGCGTAATTGTTCATTTCCGTCGAGATACTGCTCGATCAATGGCGCCCACTGAGACCGAAGCGCTTTCGACACTTTTGCGTATCCATACCCGGGTAAGTCCACCAGTACGAAATGCGAGAGTCCGGGATCGTCGCTGGTGATCCGGAAAAGATTGACGAGGCGGGTCTTTCCCGGCGTGCGGCTCACCTTGGCCAAGCCCTTGCGCTGCAAGAGGGAGTTGATAAGAGAGGACTTTCCGACGTTCGACCGTCCGATAAAGGCGATTTCAGGGAGATCGCCTTTCAGAAACTGTTCTGGCCCCGCACAACTTCTGATAAACTCTGCCGTAAGGATTTTCATGCTGCAGCCAGCTACCTATGTGGACGTTCGCATTCGCTTGCTGAGACAAGCACCCATCGCCTCTGTGATACGCAGCCTCTGATGCGGAAGTCAACCGCACAGGTCCGATCCCCCCTGAAGGTCTTCCTGATCGTCGGCCTCTGCCTCACGGTCGGAGGAGTCCTCTTCTTCTGGCTCCTCGTGATGCCGGACGTGTCGGCCTTGCGAGCGAGCAATCCAAAAGTCACAGCCCTGATGGAAGCGCGGCAGGCTCAGGCTGGGGCGCAAGGCCGAACTCTTGAGTCCCGCTGGGTCTGGGTACCGCTCACACGCATTTCTCCTTACCTCCGCCAGGCGGTGGTGACGGCAGAAGATGCGTCGTTCTTCACGCACGAAGGATTCGACTGGGAAGGGATCAAGGATGCGGCCCTGTATAACCTCGAAGCCGGGGAATTCAAGCGAGGAGGAAGCACGATTACTCAGCAGCTGGCCAAGAACCTCTACCTGTCATCCGAGCGTTCCCTGCTGCGAAAGGCGCGGGAAATTCTCATTACACGTTCACTCGAACACCACCTCACGAAGGAACGTATTCTCGAGCTGTATCTCAATGTCGCCGAATGGGGGAAGGGCGTCTATGGTGCTGAGGCTGCAGCCCGTCATCATTTCAAGAAGTCTTCGCGCGCGCTGACAGCCGACGAAGCTGCCTGGCTGGCGGCCATGTTACCGTCGCCGCGCCGATACGATCCACTACGAAAGACGAGCTTCCTGACTCGTCGCCACGAACGTATCCTCAAGCAGATTACTCGGGGTTCTCACCAGGTTCCCCAGCTAGAGCCAGCGCCAAAGGCAGAGCCAGACTCAGAAACAGAGCTCGATCGTGAGCCAGACCAATCTTCGACAGAGCCCCAAGGCTTGGAGCAGGCGGAAGGTTACACCGAGTCGCCGACCTCACGATAGTCCCGTTCACCGAAGATCGCCGATTCATGGATATAGTGCTTGAATTCGAGGAGGTTCCCGGAGGGATCTTCCAGAAAGAATGTGTGGTGCTCGATCCTGGTGCCAGGAAACCGGACGCGGGGTTGTTGATAGAAGGGCAGCTTATTCGCCTGTGCCTGGTCCAAGAACCGTTGCCACGAGTCTTGGGACAAAAATGTCAAACCGAAATGATGGGGGTAAATGCCTCGTTGCGGTGGCAGGGGTTCTGTTGTCAGGTGTGCCACGAGTTGATGCCCCGCAAGTCCGAACGTCACGGCGTGGTCGGACTCTCGGCCCAACGTACATCCGAGTCCGTTGACATAGAACCGTTTCGCCGCCGCCACATCGTGCGTGGGAAAGGCCAGGTGAAAGAGCGCATCTTTCATGGGATTCTGTCCTTAGAACAACCGGGCGGCCATCATCCACTGAACCGGGGCTCTGTCTGGCATCTTACGAGCCTGAGAGAGCCTCTAGCGTAGTCTTATTGTGGGTGATGCTTCAAGTCTTACCACGAGACGACAGGAGATCGGTCACACGGTTTCTCTGCTACAACTCGCTGAATGAGCTGCGGCTGTTGCCTGCTACAGAAGCATATGTCGGATGGGGGGAGGGTTACTCTTAAATCTGATGTTGGGCGGTGGCTGTTCGTGCCTTTTACCCTTGACGGTAGTTGGAGCCTACTTCGCTTTCATGGCACACCACACACACAATAAACCACCAAGTACCATGCTTGCCACAACCGCTGTGATACTAACGACCATCCACAACATGAACAATTCGTATAACATATATATACTTGCCCCTAGTACCTGCTCTTTGTCGGCCTCGCAATCACCGCAAATTCCGCAGCGATAATTACCGATCGAAGGACTGCGGTGCCGTTAGATTCGGGCACTTCAAGCCACCTCATGCGATAGGCTTATTTTATCATAGGGGAGGGCAAGATGAGAAGAAGACTTCAGCAAGAGGTTGATGTGGCTCAGAGACAAGGGCCATCTGAATGAAGATTTGTCGCCTTGTGAATAGAATCTCTTGGACTGGGTAGCAGGTATCCAGTCGATTCTCGACAGTATATCGCATTCTTTTCTCTATTAGCCCTTGCGACTTTCTGCTTAACCCTCTTACAATGGTTTCTCTGCGAGGCTCTCCTCCATGCCTTTCTCGGCTAGCCTCTTCCTCTGCTTTTATGCGCATTGTTCTGCCATCTACAATACAGGTCCATGCCAGGGCCAATGACCTACTTTCTACCTATTCACACTGTTCTGCTTATTATCCTGCTACAAGTAAGCTTTCAACCACTGATTCACGCTTCCTCTGATCCGGAGAGCCTTCTTCCCTACCCAGTAATTATTGCTCCTGGCGCAATTTTTAGCAGAACGGCGTCCGGAGTATTTTTGGGTTCACCCACGACAATCTATTTGATTACGGCACGGCATGTTCTCGTGAGTGATACCAAAGCACTTGTAAAGCCTTTTGCGTTGGTTCGGGGAAATGCAACCGACCCCCATGAGGATCGGGGCTATATGCTGGAGTTGGATCTTGACGCTCTTCAACGGTCGGGCAACTGGAAAGAGGATCTTGACCACGATGTTCTTGTTGTACGATTCATGTGGGACTCGAAGCTCATGGAGGGGGTTCAGGTCAAGTACGAACCACCATCAGGACCAGCAATGGTACCCTTTCCCTCTGTGCTGCGTCTGCATGACGTAGCTTTGCAGAAGGCCGTATACCTCGCAGGATATCGGGTTTCAATCATTCCAAGGGGTGCGGAGACCTCTGAGCTGAATATTCCAAAAATTCGAGAGGGCAAGACTCTTCTCAAGGATGAGCAGAAGGGCCAGATTGTTTCTGATTACCTTGCCGTTGGCGGCGACAGTGGTGCACCAGTTTTCATGTTCGCACGGGGGGGTGCCGCCAAGTTAATCGGTATACACATTGGTGGACAGGATTGCATTACCCCCGAAGGCCCATTGAAATGTGCGATTGCGACTCCGATGGATTTTATCTTTGCACTCATCTCGACATTTAAGTAGAGCTGCACGACGCCTCCGGCAAGAAGCTGAAAAGTCCGTCAGGATTTACCCCGGCTTGTCGGGTCCCGCAACTCAATATTTCACGAGTTGTCTGAGAAGCGGAAGCTGGTCAATTGAGGAGAAGGTTTCGAGCCTGCCGGTACGCAGGATCTTTCATGCGGTCCAGATCTGACCGCACGAATCCCAGTCCAGTGACGCAGAGCTCGAAGTTGTCGGAGAGTTTTCGGAACAGCGGAGGGTTCTCTGAGGATGGACCGTCAGCTATTTGCGCGACGATCCCGTAAGAGCGCTTTCCCGTTTTCATGTAGTCGACGAGGAAATCCTTATGGTAGATCAATCCCGCTGTCTTGAGGCGTCGCAGATATTCAGGAAAGAGCCCTGCCATGAACAACGTGAAATCACCGATATGTTGATGCACGTCCCGTTCGCGATCCATCGACTGTGCTTCGAGCAACACTTCCGATTCGAACAACAGGTCTACCACCGTGTCGACTGGGCGGTTTTGCCGATTCCTAATTTTATAGAGTCGGTCAGTGTGGGTAAATTCGACGAGCAGGTTGGACAGGTAGTCCGTGACGTTGGGGTCGGCCCATCCGAGATGTTCCGTGAAGCTTTTCTCGGTCAGGGCGTCGAAGAGCCGTCGGAGTGGATGCTGTAATGGGACTTCCGTTCCCATATTCCTCTCCCAAACATTCCGAATACGTGCAAATTCAGTATACCAGGTGTTGATCGAAGCGCCGTTGTCGGTCCTATGGCCTCTATCGGTCCTCACAAGACAGACTTGAGCATAGATCTGAACTGGCAGAACCTGCAAGCAGTACAAAAGTAGTAGATCAACAGGCCGTCACCATCATTTGTGATCTGTCTGGCAGCTTTTACTCATCAATCCAGACCAAGGACATTGACGAGACGGGCCCGAAACGGCCTCCTGAATCGGTGGGCTTCTGAGCAGTCTGTCAGCTTGAGCCTCGACTATCGAGCACAAAGGTCACCGGCCCGTCGTTCAGCAACTCGACGTGCATGTGTGCGGCAAAAACCCCGGTTTCTACATGCGTTCCATGGCGGCGAAAACCTGCCGCGACCTGCTCGTAGAGTCGCTTGGCTTCTTCTAGTGGTGCCGCCTCCTCAAAGCTCGGGCGACGGCCATTCGCCGTCCTGCCCATCAACGTAAACTGAGAAACCAGCAAAACAGATCCCCCGATGTCCACCAGCGAGCGGTTCATCTTCCCGTCTTCATCGGAAAAAATTCGAAGAGTGCAAATCTTTTCGACGAGATACCGGCCGTCCGATTCTCCGTCGCCTTTTGCCACACCTAGCAGGATAAGGAGACCGGATTCGATCTGCCCCACGGTCTGGCCATCAACGTGAACCGCCGCCCTGGTCACCCGCTGAATCACGGCCTTCATCGGTTATGATGGTTCCGGTCGGAGTTCAGCCAAGGTTCCCTCGAGCGTGAGCAGCTTTCGTTTCGTATCTAAGCCGCCTGAGAATCCGCCGAGCGACTTATCCTGGCTTACAATCCGATGGCAAGGAATCACAATCGGCATCGGATTCGCTCCGACGGCATTACCGACGGCACGAGCGTACTCACTACCTCCGATACGGACAGCCACCCACTGATAGGATCGAAGTCGGCCATAAGAGACACGGCAAAGGGTCTGCCAGACCTTCTGCTGGAAGTTCGTTCCCCTTGTGAGGTCCAGTGGCAGGTCGAAGGACCTCCGTTTCCCTGCCAGATAGCCGGTTAATTGTGCCTGTGCCTCCCGTAGTCGTGGAGAAGTGCGGCCTTCCAACAAGGCGGTCTCGGGCAATTGCAACTCTGTCAGCACGGCTCGCTGCGAGGACTTCGGCAATACCACAACATCGATCCCCTGTGTCGTTTCTGAAACGCCCATCCAGCCCCATCGTGACTTGAAGACGATCGCTTGTCGCATGTGTGACCTCAATGAGCCGTGACTCGGCCCAGTTTTTTCCGCAACATTTCCCATACCAACTTGAGCTCTTCTGACCTCAGTAGGGCGTGGATGCCCAGATATCCGACGGCACTCACTCCAATCGCCATACAGAGCATGATCGACTTCTCGACCCATTCACCGGGATGGGTCCAGACCTGTGCCGTGGTCACCCAGGCACAGACTATGACCAACGGCACGGATGCGATCAGCACACGGAGTAATGAGCGTCCCACTGATCCCCAGTCCACACCGCCTAGTCGACGGTGCAGCACGACGATCAAGATGCCTCCGTTTACCATTGCCGCCAATGCTGTGGCCAGGGCGAGGCCTGCCGCGCCAAGAGACGACATCAGGAGGAGCGAGAAAACGAGGTTGGCTGCGACGGCAATTGCTGCCGAGATGGCGGGTGTGCGCGTATCTTGCAAAGAATAGAAGGCTGAAACGATAATGCGGACTCCACCGAATGCCCAGAGACCTACTGAATAGCAGAGCACTGCCACTGCGGTTTCAGCCGTATCGTGTGCCGTAAAGGTTCCGTGCTCGAAGAACAGATGAACAATCGGCTGACGTAGAAGGATCAAACCCAGCATCGCCGGTAGCATGATAAAGAGGATCATGCGAAGGCCGAATCCAAAGGTCGTGCGCAATTCCGCCAGTGCCCCGCGCGCGGCCTGTGCCGAGAGCGTGGGCAGAATGGCTGTGGCCAGTGCGACGCCGAAGATGCCCAGAGGAAACTGGATGAGGCGCATGCCGTAAAACAAATAGGTCGGTCCACCGGCGAAAAAAGAGGCGAGGATCGTGCTTATGGTGATATTGATCTGCGTCACGGAAAGACCGAGAAGCGATGGCACCATCAGTGCCCCGATCCGCCGGACACCGGGATGGCCCGGGTTGAACCGGAACCCGAATAGCATGCCACGCAGACTCAAGCCCGGCAGTTGCATGAGGAACTGTGCCAAGCCTCCGGCGACGACCCCAATGGCGACGCCCAGGATCGGCTCGGACATCATCGGCGATAGAAACAGCGCGCAGCCGATGATAAAAATGTTGAAGAACACTGGTGAGAAGGCTGGCGCCGCGAAGGCGCGCATGGAATTCAGGATTCCCATGGCCAATGCAGCCAGGCTGATAAAGATCAGATAGGGAAACATAATCTGCGTGAGCAACGTGGTCATGCCCAGCCTCACGGGGTCGTTATGAAACCCTGGCGCCAGAAGCCAGACGATCCCGGATGCAGCAAGAATCCCCACGAGGGTGACGCCTATGACAATCGTCAGCAGTGTAGTGAAGACCGCGCTCGCCAGTTCCCAGGCATCTCGTTTCGATTTTTGCGTCTGATATTCAGTGAAGACCGGAATGAAGGCGGAAGACATCGATCCTTCCGCAAATAGTTCACGAAGCAAGTTGGGGACTCGATAGGCTACGAAGAAGGCATCTGCCGCTGGTGTTGCACCAAAGAGCCTCGCAAGCACCATATCACGGATGAAACCAAGGATACGGCTGGAGAAGGTGGCCACGCCGATCACTCCGGCCGCTTTGACCACCGAGCGAGTTTCATCCTGTGTATTCGTTGGCGCTGGGGTCACTACCGTAGGATCCGACATGTATTGGGATTCTAGCGGAACGATGCTGGTCAGTCTATCCAGCCGACGATTAGGATTCTTGAATCAGCGTGTCGGGCAACTCGTCTGGATTGTCGCCGGACCCGGCAGGGCTGACTCGCGAGAGGAGTTCGCCGCACTTTGTAATCGCGTCGCAGATGGCGTCGGTTGGGTTTCCGACACGGATTCCCTCGAGGATGCCGCTGACGAGGCTCTCCCATGTGCCTGGAGGCACATGATCGTTGATTCCTTTGTCCGCCAGCACATGCACGCGTCTCTCCAACAGTGAGACGAGGATCAGGATGCCTGTGCGCTCTTTCGTATTCTGTAAGCCATGCTGATAGAACGCCTGTTCGGCACGCAGCTTTACCTTGTATGCCATGCGCTCGCGAGACGTGACGAGGCGGATGATGTTTGGGAGGGTCCCGAGCCACTGTCCGATGCCATAGGTGGCTACCACTATGAGCATGAGCCAGCCGGCGTTGCCGGCGTGCCACCCCCAGGGGAGCCAGTAGGTTTCAATCGTCAGAAGGAGAGCCAGTGCGACTAGGGCCAAAATGAGTCCCGTTCGATAGCCGGCTTCGCGGTACAATGCCGAGGCCGAGACGATCATTGGCACGATCTCGCCCTTTGTGCCCCGTTCGGCTTGCTGAACGGCTTGCTTAATCCGTTCTCGTTCTGCGTCGGTGAAGTGCACCATTTACCAACCTCCCGAAGCTCCGCCGCCGCCAAAACCTCCGCCCCCTCCACTGAACCCCCCCCTGCCCCCACCGCCGCCGAATCCCCCGCCCGGACCTATCACAATTCCATCTCCCCACCCTCCACCTTGGCCTCTGCCGCGATTCGCCTGCAAGAGAAGCCACAGGAAGAAGGCCGTGATCCCGGCGGCTGCAAGACCTAATATCACGCTCGCAAACTGTGCGACGAGAAATGCGAGCAGACTCCCGAACAGCGCACGGGTGCTTCGTAGTCCGTGGCTCAACAGGATGCCAGCCAAAATCCCCACGACGATCCCGATGGTCACATATTCAATCGCGGCTAGCTCCTGGTCTGAACTGGTATGACCTGGCAGCATCTCGTCAGCTTTGTAAGTGCCTTCAATGGTATTGAGAATAGCCTGCACCCCGGCGGCAATGCCACCCGGCAGGTCTCCACTTCGCAGCCGAGGCACGATTTCCTGGCGAATGATGTGGGCGGAACGGAGGTCCGTCAAGGTGCCTTCCAGGCCATAACCCACTTCGATACGGACTTTTCGCTCTCGTAGGGCGATGAGGAGCAGGATGCCGTTGTCCGTTCCCTTCTGGCCGAGCTTCCAGGTGGTCGCGACACGATGGGAGAAGGATTCGAGCGGTTCGCCTTCGAGGGATGGCAGCGTCAGAACAGCTACCTGATTGCTGGTTTTCGACTCGTGGGTTTCGAGGTCGCGGTTGAGTGAGCTGGCGATTTCCGGTGGCAACACATGCGCAAGATCCACGACGCGGCCTGTGAGCGGCGGCACGTCGAGGGCCCAGGAAGCCAAGGCCCAGGTGAAGGCTACGATGAAGAAAAACCCTGTCCCCCAGACTCTCTGGCTGAACCTCAACCTGCCTCCTAGAATTTGACTTCTGGCGGCTTGGCCACAGC
Source organism: Nitrospirota bacterium (assembly GCA_016219645.1). Lineage (NCBI taxonomy): Bacteria > Pseudomonadati > Nitrospirota > Nitrospirota bacterium. The sequence continues at coordinate 58,499 of JACRLR010000026.1, read as the reverse complement.
CTTTTCATCCGCGACGGTGAAGTTCGGTTTTTCTTCCATATGGAGGATGTATTTTGCCGTCAGGTTCGTGGGAAAGAAGCGGACGCTCTTGTTGTACTCTGCCACTTTCTCGATGTAGCGTTTGCGCGCGACGGCGATACGGTTCTCCGTCCCTTCGAGCTGACTTTGGAGATCACGGAAGTTCTGATCGGCTTTTAAGTTCGGGTAGTTCTCGGCAATGGCGATCAGGCGTCCTAAGGCTGAACTGAGACCGGCCTGCGCCTGTTGGAATTTCTCGAACGCAGCAGGATCTTTCAACGTTTCCGGTGTCACTTGAATTCCAGTGGCCTGAGATCGCGCTTGCACAACGCTTTCCAGTGTGTCCTTCTCATGCGCAGCATAGCCTTTGACGGTGGCGACCAAGTTCGGGATCAGGTCGGCTCTCCGCTGATACTGATTGACTACTTCGCTCCATGCGGCTTTGGTGTCCTCGTCCAGTCCCTGGAGATCGTTGTAGCCGCACCCTGAAAGCCCTACAAACAGAATTGCAGAGGCGACTATAGTGAACGTCGACATACGACTGCTCATGGCCATCCTCCTTCTCGACGAACGCCGGTCTTTAGCGCTGCGTACCGAGCATGCTATCATGACAAACGCTATTATGGTACGTAGGAGGGTGGCTGATGTCGCTTGAACCCACCTCACATTTGCCCGGCGGCTTTCAGATCACACATTGCACCCTCGGTATCTACCAGGGGAGTGCGATTGACCTGGCGTTTTGGTATCCCTCATCTGGGATGCCGGAATATGGACTTTGTCGGTTTGCTACGAAAGAGAAGGCCGAAGCCTATCGCGTCTATCTCTGTTCCTCCGCCTGTCCGGAGCAGCTCAATGAACAGGACCTCGCCATCGAACCCTATGATCTGGCCACACACGATGACTTAATCAATAACCATCCGCTTCACTCTGCCTGGGAAACACCACTCTAACAGGATCCTGAATGCAATCCGCCAGAGACTGTTTCGCGTGGCGTATGAGACAGGCGTGACATGAGCAGATTGATCTCCACGTCCTTTGACCCGTCTCGCTCGCCTATTGTTCTTGTGGAGATAATGCTGGGATGGATAACAGGTTCAGAGGCCTGCTCAGGCGGCGGCACCGGTGTGAAGCGAGTGCTTATCCGGCTGATCTGTTGTCTGGGCTTGGACAAAGGCCTGCAAGCGCTTGTTCTCTTGAGCAGCGCGAAGGAACTTGAAGGCGATGCCGCGGGCGGTCACCGAACAAACCATCGCAGCTACTTCAAGAGGTAGTTCGCCTTCACCGAGTGACAGTTGCAGATAGAAGATTTCGTCCGTATGGACCCGGGTTTCACTCCTGACAATACAACCACCCATCGAGAGATCGAGCACTGTTCCCTCACCGCGGATTTTGCCTCCTGAGAAGGAAAGATAGAGTCGCACGGGAATCCGGAGGTGTTCGCGTCGATCGATCGGATGCGTGGGATGATCCAGCCCTAGACGGGACGCCAGAAAGCGATGACTGCACGATGGACAGCGGAACGGCGCTACAAAGATGAAGGAGGCGAGGTGCTCGCGCGGCGATTGCGGGTGAGACCGCAAAGGACCATCCTTCTGGCACCGTGGACAGCTCAGAATGCGCCCCATATCATCAATTCCTCTGATTCCGACCGCTTGGGCTGTTCGACAGGATGACCCTCGCTTGTCAACGGATAGATGATCTTCTCCATACTGTCAAGAAAAGGAAGGTTCCATGCGCAGCCGCGTCGAGAGAAATCTCAGGCTCATCGGCTGACCTAGATGTCTGCCGGCATATTCTTGGCAGCTGCATGTCCTGCGAGCCATCCTGTCGTCCACGCCCATTGGAAATTGAAGCCGCCGATCCGGCCGTCGCAGTCGAGAATCTCGCCGATCAGATAGAGGCCCGGGGTCAGCTTGGATTCCATCGTCCTGAAACTGATCTCTTCGAGAGGGACTCCCCCTGCCGTCACTTCTGCATAGTTCCAGCCGCGATCTCGTTCCACCGGAAAATGGAACTTTGAGAGTGCCTCGATCAGTCGATCTCGATCATTCCGGGGCAGTTGCGCAATGGCCTTCTGCGGATCGCATTCGATATGAATGCAGAGCGCCTCGGCAAACCGCTCCGAAACTCGTTGCGCGAGAGTCTTGACAAGGGATCGTCGAGGGGTACCGGCTGCTTGACCCATGAACCACTGCTTCGCGTGGTCCTGCGTCGCGCCTGGAAAAAAATTGCCATAGAGGGCTGGGCTCTCACCAGTTTCTTGCCCTAATGTCCAAAAGCGGCTTGCGTCCATAGCTACTGGGCCACTGATGCCAAAGTGCGTCCAGAGCAAACTTCCTATCCGCTGATCGACTTTGCGCCTCTGCACCATCGTCGTCAATTCGACCTCTTGTGAGAGGCCGGAGAGCGCCTTGTGGAACATCGTGCCCGCGAGCACCAGAGGGACGAGTGCCGGGGCAGTAGCTGTTACTGAATGGCCAAGGCGCCGAGCAAGATTGTACCCGAAACCGTCACTCCCAGACTTGGGAATCGATCGGCCTCCAGTCGCCAGGATGACGCGCCCCGCGTGCAGCGTTCCGTGGCTGTGTTGCAGGACAAATCCAGACTCTGTAGGCGATTCCACGCTTGTCACGCGATGATCAGGTAGAAGGGTAACACCTAGCTCGTGACAACGGGTGACAAGGGTACTGAGGATGGTTCGCGCCTTGTCAGTGACGGGGAAGAGCTTGCCGGTCTCTTCGCGTTTGAGCTCGACCCCTAGTGAGGCAAACCAGCTGATTGTTTGCTCGACAGTGAAGGCTGCCAGCACATTCCTGATGATATGGCGCTTGCCGAAATAGTCGGTGGCGGTCACAACATCGTGGGTGACATTACAGCGACCGCCGCCGGATAGAAGAATCTTGGCCCCGATGGTCTTTGCGCCATCGAACAGCACAATTCTCCTCGGGCGATCACCCTTTACAGCTGCTTCAGCTGCGAAAATCGCGGCCGCCAGCCCGGCGGCCCCCGCACCGATTACCGCAATGTCATGCCTACCATCATGGATAGACATTAGAGAGTTCTAACTGCCATTTAACACCCTATTAATCTTCCGATGTTACAGTTCCCCCTATGCCAGGCCGACTCATCGGCATGAACACATGAAAGCAGGAGGTGAACCAGATGACCTGTCAAAAATGCAAAGGGCTGATGGTGAAAGAGTGGCGACCTGAGCTTTCTCAGGAAGCCACGGTGCTCCGCTGTATCAATTGTGGGTTGGTCCTTGATCCGTTGATCGCACAGAATCGCGTAATCTCATTGGGTGTGAAGCAGCGGGTCCTGAAGGCGGCTTGAAGGTCCATTCAAGCTTGTGAGCCAGTTCGGTCGGTGCGGGCGACTTGCCACACCAATCGAATTGGGCAGGTGTGGACGTTGCGTTCGTGGTTAGACCGAAAACTCCGCCCATAAGAATGTGTGATCTGAGGGGTCTTTCGCTCGCCGCGGCTCGATGTCCACGTCTACCCTTTGACATTTCTCTGCCAGTGGGGCCGTTGCCAGAATATGGTCGATGCGCCAGCCTTTATTTGCTTCTAGCGAGCCAGGCGCCCGATAATCCCAAAATGTATACTGTTGTCGATCGGGATAGAGCTTCACAAACACGTCCTGAAATCCCCACGCCAATGTCCGCTCATAGGCCCGGCGCGCATCCTCGTGATAGCAGACGTGCTTGAGGTGTTTCTCGGGACTGTGCACGTCAATCGGCCGAGGAGCCACATTCATGTCACCGCACCAGATAGCTGGTTTGTTCGGGGGCACGTGCTTCTCGAAATATTTGCGCAGTCGATCATACCAGCCGAGCTTGTATTGATACTTTGGTGAGTCTATCTCGAAGCCCTGCGGCACGTAGGTATTGATGATGGGAATCCCCTTGATTATCACACGCAGGATCCGCGCATCCTCCGATTCACCTCCATCGTCAAACCCGTATGCCACCGACTCCGGTTTCTTCCGGCTCAATATCGCGACGCCGTTATACGACTTCATTCCTCGATACGTGATTTCGTACCCAGATTCGGCCAATGCCAACAGCGGAAATTCGCTGTCCTGGACCTTGGTTTCCTGAAGACAGAGCACATCGGGCGTCTGCTGGGCAAGCCAACCCAGCACGATCGGCAGACGTTTTCGGAGTGAATTGACGTTGAAGGTAGCGATTTTCATGCAAAGCCCGATGGATGGTGAGGCCAACGCATCCTAGCAAAAGGTCCGTGGGGGAACAAGGCGAGTGACAGGTTTAATAAAAGCGACAGGCAGAAAGGGAAATTCCAGCCCTCAGAAAGGGAGGTCTCCCGAGGGCCAGGCAATCAACCGTCGCACCTGCGACAATTATGGTGCAGGTGCAGGAGTGGCAACAGGACCAGGTACGGTAGCAGGAGCGGGCGGATTAGCCATTGCGGCTTCCCTATGTGCCTTCATTTCCTCCATCATTTCATGGCGTTTGGCCTTCATCTTCTCTCTATACTGCGTTATCGGGCCTTTCACCCCTCCTTTCTTTGACTTCATTTCGCTATTCATCGCATTATCTTGAGCCTTCATCGCATCTTTCTCGGTTTTCATCTCACTTTTTATAGAAGCTAGCTCACCCTTCAAGGTATCGTCCGCAAGTACGGGCGAACTGGTCCCAAGCAAACATAATGCTGCAAACGCGACAACGGTCATCGTATGCACGAGACACCTCCTTATCAAAGGACGTTGGGTTTGGGCCCCCAACTCGAGTTCCTTGCCAGGTAAATGCAGCGTCGCACGACTTATACGGTCTGTCAATTTGAACGCAAAATGGCTAATCTTGAATGATGATCTGTCCTCGCTCCGCGTCCAGGCTGATTCGATCCCCTTCTTTAAGCCTGGTGGTAATACCATGCACATTGGCCACTGCGGGCAATCCGTACTCGCGAGCAATGATCGCTCCGTGGGACAATGTCCCGCCCATCTCGGCGACGAGCCCCGATGCCACGCCAAATAACGGCGTCATGCCGGGGTCAATGGCTGAGACGACTAGGATGTCGCCGCGACAGACCCGACTCCAGTCCTCCATCGATCGGACGAATCGTACCGGTCCCACGACCAGTCCTGGACTGATGGGAATCCCGTGCAGGATCTTCTCCGAATCCATAGGCATGGGTGTGTCTGTGCCACGGACCAATGCATTCCAATCCCGAATCGTGTCTGGAACGCTGACCGTAGCGTAACGGTCTCGCTCGGCCCGGCGGGCCTCAATCAGTCCTCGCCAGTCACGTAGCCCTCCGGTGGACCATTCTGCGCGTTCGTTGATCGTGAGGTAGAAAATATCCTCCCGGGACGAGAGCCGTTCCTGTTCTACCAGCAACTCGCCAAGACGAAGCAGTAAGCTGCGCACCGCCGCTGAGTAGTACATCAGATGATGCCGGTTCGCCTCCCGCAGGGCGAAGAACCGGCAAAGTCGTCGATACCACCATGAAAAGATAGCCCACCGATGGATTCGCCATCCAAACCTCGCGCGAATCTGTGACAGTGCCCGCTCCCGCACCGCGGCTTGACGCTGAAGAATGTCTACCGGAGTAGCACTGGTTGGAGCCAGAATTTGTGTGCGCAATACAGACAATAACAACTCCGGCCGATCTCTGAATCGGGGTGACATGGGGTCCGATTCACCGACCCCACGATGGCCATAGTCCTCGAGATATCGGTCGAAAGCATGAAGGACATCAGTCCCCTCGAGGCGGCGACGAAACTCGTTCGGGTCCCATTGTTCTTCGGTAAACCACGCAGTCAATCGAGGGTCCCGTCGGACCATGTCCGCAATTTCAGCCAATCGGACAATCTGTTGCGCGCTAATCACTGCTGCCTGACCTTGCAGCGCCCCGTTCAGCAGCGCTCTCCAATCTTCACCTAACCACTGAGGCAACAGGCTGCCCAACGTTTGCAAGCACTGCGACACCCCTCCCGCGATGCCAAATGTCAGCTCCTGTTCATCGAGCCGTTTTCCTATGGTATCGAGATGCAGAGCGATGGCTTCGCTGGAGATATTTCGAAGTCGATCGGCGCGATGCTCGGCAGCCATCGATTTCATCTCCGCAAACCAAGCCGGCCCATCGTGGACGACCTTTCTCAGTTCGGCCATCATCACGACTGCGGCACGGGTGATCGTCAACCACCCGAGAGGGTGGGCCTCAGGAACCCGGGTCAGGACTTCACCCCCCATCTGTTCCGTAAACGGAGCAGGATCTCCCCGGAGTTGTACGATAAGGGAATAAAATAGCGTCATATTGATGTAGGGTCGTCCCTGGAATATGCGGACCGATGTGACGCCTTCGGGAATTCGGCAGCCAAGATTCCGATAGGGTGCCAGAATGTAGCGGTCCATGAACATCTCAAGGAACGACAGCCCAAGAGGACTCGGCAACTCCGGCATGGTTTCTTTAAAGTTCGCACGAGACCATTCACAGTCATCATTGGTGAATGGGGTGGATCGGGGCAAACCAAAAATGGGGCGTGCCTGGAGCAACCATAGGCGACGATCGTCGTAGAGCCATTCGAGATCCACTGGATGGCCGAATTGTAATTCGATCTCTTTGGCTGTACGGGCCAGAGCAAACAGTTGGTCATCCGACAATGTTGCGCGCCCAACTGCATCATCCGGTAACGGCAATTCGCGAAGACCTTGGCTGGTCGCCTGCAGTGCCTGCGACTGTCCGGTGACCGTCCGTTCGCAAATCCGGATCGGTTGACCGTTTTTGCCCATCTCCACCACATACTGATCCGGTGTGACGCGCCCATCCACGAGGGCTGCCGCAAGCCCCGCAACCGAGTTGATTACCACCTGAGTTGTTCGTCCAGTGAGGGGATGGATGGAATAAGACACACCGGCGGCTCGCGCCTCCAGCATCGGTTGGATCACAACGGCCATAGCGGGGGGCGTTCCGCTCAATCCCGACGTCGCCTGATAATTCAGGACGCGCTCATCCCAGATCGATAGCCACAGATCCTTCACCGCCAAGCCCATCTCCTCCAGCGGGATACCGAGGCGCGTACGATAAACCCCGGCAAAGCTCGCCTGAGCCCCATCCTCGTTCGTTGCTGACGATCTCACCGCCCACAGCACAGGCAACGGCAGATCCAAGCTTCGCGCCTGAGCGATGATCAGTGCCGTCAATTCAGCGATGTCGCAGTTCTGGATGAGGTGGTGACAGTGGGAGAGTATCCGTAGGCGTTCAGCCCCGGAGGAGTTTTGGGCAGCCTGCCACTGGTCGGTTGGAGAAATACCCGTCGCGCGAAGCGCGCGGTCGTAGGCTTCTGTCGTCACGCAGAATCCGGGGGGAACGAGGAATCCTCCTGCGAGCAACCGCGCCAAGCCGAGAGCCTTCCCTCCAACAAGAGACGGTTGAGTGCAGGAGGCCAAGGGAAGGAGGAGGGGACGAGTCATTGAAATGGATACTACCTAGAGCAGGAGGAGGAGGTAAAGATCGTTGACGTTCGTGCCGGTTGGACCGGTGGTAATGAGTTGATGGAGCCTCTTCAATGCAGGGTAGATGTCGTGGCGTTTCAATGCGTCCTCGATATCGATCGCACAGCGCTGCGCACGGGCCACGGTATCACCATCGACGACAGCACCAGCCGCGTCAGTCGGACCGTCGGTACCGTCGGTGCCGATTGCCACAACCCATGCCCTGGCGAGACCAGAGATTTCCAGAGCGGCGGCTGCGGCAAATTCTTGGGCCCGTCCGCCTGTTCCCTTTCCAGTGACGGTTACGGTGGTTTCCCCACCAGCCACTACACAGCAGGGCCTGTGCAACGGTTTGCCACTGCGAGCAATCTGCTTCGCCAATGCACCAAATCGTTTCCCTGCCTCACGGGCCTCTCCGGTTAAGCCCGGGGTATGAACGAATGTGCGAAGATCTGCTTCTCTGGCTGCCCGGGCCACGGCTGTGACAGCTGCTCCGTTGTTTCCGATAATACAATGATAGACTCGGCGAAACAGAGAAGAGCCGGGCTTCGGGGTCTCGTTCACGAGCCCCTGACATCCCCGGTCGAGATGCCGACGCACTCGCTGAGGGACCGCTCGCCAGATGCGATAGCGTTTCAGAACCGCCTTAGCGTCTTGATAGGTTGTCGGGTCCGGGACTGTCGGCCCCGAGGCAATGGCGCTGAGGTCGTCATCCGATACATCTGATAGAATCAGCGTCACAACAGAGGCTTTGGTCAACTCGGCGAGACGCCCGCCTTTGATGCGGGAGAGGTGTTTCCTCACGGTATTCACTTCTTGGATACTCGCGCCGCATCGCAACAGTTCCCTTGTGGTCCGTTGCTTGTCGGCCAACGTAACTCCTGGAATAGGACATGGGAGCAAACTGGACGCACCGCCTGATAGGAGCACGATTAAGAGATCGCGTCGGCCGAGCTCTGAGGCTATGGCACAGAGCCTGGCTGCCGCCTGCTGACCAGATTGATCAGGAACTGGATGGCCGGCTTCCGCCACGATGATACGTTTCGTCGGCAGGCGATGGCCGTGTTTTACTACGACTAATCCGCCGTCGAGTCGAGGCCCTAGCTGCCGTTCCACCGCTTGGGCCATCGAGGCTGTTGCCTTTCCTGCCCCGACCACGACCACGCGCTCATAGCGGTGCAGGTCATACCGACGCCGGCCAATGATCAACACGTTGCCGTGTTTTGAGATGGCTCGGCGGATCGCCCTACCGGCATTGACTGAGGTCAGCCCTCGAACGATAAGTTTCTTCAGAAGTGGCCGGATAGGAGAGGATGGAATCTGTATCACGCTGTTGATTAGGCCCGCTGTGTTCATCACCTTATGTTGGCCCGGTGAGTCCCCCACTGCGCGCAACGTTTTCACCCTCCCACCCGCTGACACGTAGGGACGTGCCACGAGCCCAGGCGAGGGTCTTCTGAGACCGCGCGTTGCGCGAGCACAGGGGACTGACCGGACCAGCCCCCCTGCTAGGGGATCTTATCTTGAACGAAGCAGCGAGTGGGACAAGTCTGTCGTGGAACTTTTATCTGATAGGTTCCGCGTGGAAGCGCGTCCCTCTTGAATTCAGGATTTAGCATCTTGAGCTCCAAGAAATAGCTCCCAAATTCCTCGGCAATTGAGGTGAGGGCACGCTGCGGCTCTTTTACTGTGACGGTGACCGTTTCTGTTTCCATCGGCATGTACAGGTCCTTTTTGCTGAGCCCCAAATATTTCTCCGGCTGCGAGTAGATTTCTTTCGCCGCGATGATTCTCGGAACATAGCGCATCGTTTCCCGTGGCCCGTGCATCTTCCAATAGTCGGTGATTTTTTGTTCCTTGAGGAGTTTGCGCACCCGTTCTTCGCCGGCATTATATGATGCCATGGCCATAAACCAATCGTTCTCCTTGAAGTCTTTGAGATACTTGAGATACTTGACTGCCGCCTCAGTGGACATTTCCAAGTTGCGTCGTTCGTCCCGCACAGCATCGCTCTTGAGGCTGTAGCGTCGTCCGGTTGAAGGAATGAACTGCCACGGCCCTGACGCTTTCGCCTTGGAATAAGCAGCGGCCACGCACTTACTCTCCACCAGCAGCATATATTTGAGATCATCCGGCAACCCCGCTTCCGCCAACTGCTTCTCGGCGGGAGGGAAACAACGCCCGGTCCGTTTGGCGAGAATGATACTTTCACCCTGGTCTTCCAAAAATTGATAGAACTCGTATTCGATGCGTTCACGTACCTGCCAGTTATCAAGCGGGACTGGTTGACCGGCGAAGGTCAGCTTGTCAGGCAGCTTGAATGAGCTAAGGAAGTAGCGCTCTCCTTCTCGCTTGATTTCTGGAAGAATAACCAGGCGACCCTCAGACTCATTGGGATTCTCAAGCGAATCGAGAAGATTCAATTCTCGATCCGGTTCTACATTGGGTCCGGATCGAAGCGCAGTCTCTTTCGCGTCGGAATGTTCTAACGGATGCTGGGCTGCTCCTGCTATCGGAAGTGCCATCATTACACACAGCCCACTGAGCACCAGTATTCGCCGAAGCCACGTTGTCATGCCAATCCTGCCTCCTGCCTACAATGAACGGTTCGAAGTCGACGACCTATGCTAACAGCCTGACAGGGGACCGGCAAGTATGATCAATCTTTCCATTCGTGCTAGACTGCGCCAGCTATGGGTGCGCTGGCCCTCCTCAATGATCGCATCACTCATTGCACCCTCTGTCCTCGGCTCGTCGTCTATCGAGAGGCAATTGCCGCAAGGAAACGGAGGCAGTTCGAGAACTGGACCTATTGGGGCCGTCCGGTCCCAGGATTCGGAGACCCCCACGCCAGGCTCTACGTGCTGGGGCTCGCGCCGGCAGCTCACGGTGGTAACAGAACCGGACGAGTGTTTACAGGTGATCGGAGCGGGGACTGGCTATATGATGCTCTACATCGATTTGGCTTTGCCAACCAACCAGGCTCACACCACAGGGGTGATGGGTTAGAGTTGTCAGATTGTTACGTCGGCGCCACAGTCCGTTGTGCACCGCCGGACAACAAGCCCAACCCTGAAGAATTCACGGCCTGTCGATCCTATCTGCGTGAAGAGATAGGGCTATTACAGAACACCAGAGTGGTAGTGGCGCTGGGCAAGATCGCATTCGATCACTATTTGAAAGCCTGCCGGGATGAGGGGAGGCGACTTCCCTCGCCCCTTCCGAAGTTTTCCCATGGAATGGTCCAGGTCTTACCCTGGAACACGACACTAATCGGTTCCTACCATCCAAGCCAGCAAAACACCTTCACCGGCAAACTGACCAAGCCGATGTTCCACCAAATATTTGCGACGGCACGGCAACGGCTTGCCGAGTCTGAGCCTAGACGAGGGCGGCGATAGGTCTACTTTTTGGCCTGAGCTTCCCAGTCTGCAAGGAACTTCTTCAGTCCGATGTCCGTCAGCGGGTGTTTTACCATCTGCTGAAAAATCGAGAAGGGCATCGTACAGATATGCCCACCGGCTAGCGCAGCCTCGACCACGTGCTGAGGATGACGAACGCTGGCCACCAGCACCAGGGTTTTATAGTCATAATTGCGATAGATGGTCAGGATCTGTCGGATCAGTTCCATCCCGTTCGAACTGATGTCGTCGAGTCGACCGATGAAGGGTGACACGCACCAGGCGCCAGCTTTTGCCGCCAGGAGTGCCTGGGTCGGAGAAAAGCACAACGTGACGTTCACCTTGATACCTTCGGAGGCCAATCTCTTGGTTGCCTTCAATCCCTCCGCAATCAACGGCACCTTCACGACGATGTTCTTGTGGATCTTCGCAAGCCCCTTCCCTTCCTTCACCATGGCATCGGCTTCGAGGCTGACGACTTCCGCGCTAATCGGCCCGTCCACGATGTTGCAGATCTCGACGAGCATTTCCTTAAAACTGCGCCCTTCCTTGGCGACGAGCGACGGGTTTGTCGTCACTCCATCCAGAAGTCCGAGGCTGGCTGCATCCTGAATTTCTTTGACGTTGGCAGTATCAAGAAAGAATTTCATGGGCTTGTCCTTTCATGTCGTGATGAGAAATTTTCACGATTGATTCGTTATCGGCTATTCTATGAAGAACTCAACCTGACTGCAATCTCCTGCCGGCATACGACGGTTTGACAGGCTCCGAACGGCCGGTTAGAATTCGATTGCTCCCGATGGCTTGTTACTTCATGTATCTTTACCGCCGATAGGAGAATGCGCGATGCAACGAGGGGTTTGGGTGCTCCTATTTAGTCTGGCCCTGGCCGGGTGCGGCGGTAGCAACCCCTATCTTGAACAATCACTCAAGCCAGCCGAACTTCAAGGTAAGGACAAGGCCTGGTTTGAAAAGAACTGGGGGGCACCGAGCGGCAAGGCCCCGAGATTTTTTGGGGGCGAAACATGGACCTATTATCGTATTGCCGGTGGCAAGTCAGGCCCGCCTCTGTTTAATTTTTCCCCCAACGAATGCCAGATCACGCTCAAATTCGACAAAGAAGAGAAACTCTCCGACTACAGTTACTCGGGCTGTTAGCCTGCGAGCTTTTCCTGAAACTTGTGTGCACAGGACTGGCTGCAGAAGTAATACGTCTGCCCCCCGATTTCTTCCGTTATTGCCGTTCCCCTTGGAACAAATACCAGGCAGACGGGATCCTGTACCATGTGATTTTTACCAGGAGGGAGCCGATCCGGTTCGCTCCGCCCCTTGATCTTCGTGACGGCGGTGACGGCGCGCCGGACGAGAAAGTACAGTACAATAAGAAGCCCGATAGCGAGGAAAATTCTATACATAGTGGTGGACTTTTCTTAACACCACAATCCTATGGGACAGCACCACGGCTGTCAAGGACCCATGCCCGGTTCAGGGCTATTCGTTAACGAACTCCCATTCCTTCCCTCTCCTCAAATGGCCTAGCTCCATATGAGCGGAAGAGCCTACCTCTCCAGGAAGACCCAGTACTTCAGGTGGATATGCTTCCATGCCTTAGTATGGTAGATTGCCGCCATCATGATGATTTGTGACAAATGCCGTGGGGCGATGTTACCGGAACGGGCAGTGGACCTGAACGCAGGTCTTGCAATCACAGTGTTTGCTTGTTTGAATTGTGGTCGCAGGAAATCAGCAGATCAGGAACCTCGGCCGATTACCGCGAGACATTAACCGGCGCTATGATAGCGAAACCGCTCACGTACGACGAGCATAAGGCAGCTGAAGCTGCCTTTCGCGGATGTCCGCCGAGCGAGGATTGGACGGACTCCGCCTATGAAGTTTATGCCCGTCTATCTGCTGCGATCGCCAAACGAAGGGCGATCAATCTTAATCAGGCAGACGAACCTGACCTTGAGGAAGTCACTCGATAGTTTGTGAAGCGAGCTATCACCTGCACGTAGTGCAGAATCTGAGTGATTCCCTCCCGCCCATGCTCTAGCCCCCTTCTCTGCCTGCTCCCCTCGGCTGATATGAACCCAACGTGCTTTGTCTGGTGCATCATCACGGAGGCACAAGGTTGGCGTCCGGATCCCTGATTTAGAGAAATTGGAACAGGAGGGAGAAACTATCGGAGACCCAGCACGTCCATCATGTCGTACAGGCCTGGAGGTTGCCGGACCACCCACTGGGCGGCACGTAAAGCGCCCCCTGCGAAGGTATCTCTACTACTTGCTCGATGTGTCACTTCTATCCGTTCGCCTATTCCGCCGAAAAGAATTGTGTGGTCGCCGACAATGTCGCCGGCACGGATTGTTTGTATCCCGATCTCGTTCTGTTTCCGTTCCCCGACCAGACCTTTTCTGGCATAGACGCCGACCTGATTCAGGTCGCGGCCTACAGCCTTTGCCAGGACTTCTGCCATCTTAAGCGCCGTTCCGCTCGGCGCATCCTTTTTGTGACGATGATGCGCCTCAATCACCTCGATGTCGTATTCGTTCCCCAGAGTTTTTGCCATCTCGCCAATGACCTTGTAGATAAGATTGATGCCTACGCTCATGTTGGGCGACAGCACGCAGGGAGCTTGGGACGCAAGAGCTGTAATTTCTTGGAGTTGGGGGGTGGAAAACCCCGTTGTGCCGATCACCGTGGCTCGTCGATGTTTTGCCGTTGCGCGTAAGTGATGGATTGTCGCTTCTGGAGAAGAGAAATCGATGACGACCTCGCCTTTTTCAAGAAGCGCCACAAAATCGTCGGTGATCGGAATACCTGCATGTCCGCAGCCCGCTGTCTCTCCTGCGTCGCTGCCCATCGAGCGATGGCCTTTCCCTTCGATTGCACCGGACAACGTCAAGGTGGTCGAGTCCCTAATTAGGGCAACCAGCCGACAGCCCATGCGACCAGCAGCCCCTGCAACGATGACGTTGATCATCCGAACCCCTCATACCTCGCGTTAAATGAGGCCTGCGTCTTTTAAGACCCGAGTAAGCTTGTCCTTTGTCTCAGTTGCCATGGCACAAAGCGGAAGACGCAGCTCCGGGTCGATCTTCCCCATCAGGCCTAACGCAGTTTTCACAGGGATTGGATTGGTCTCGTAAAATAGGGCGTTGAACAACGGCGACAAAGCAGAATGAATCCGCCGAGCCTCGTCAATACGGCTGCTTAAAAATGCCTGGACCAATTGAGCCATTTGGGACGGGACGATGTTTGACGTCACGCTAATGACACCCTTCCCTCCGACTGCCATCATGGGCAACGTGAGAGCATCATCTCCCGCCAGGACCGTTATCCGGTCGCCGCACGTACTCACTATCTCGGAGGCTTGCTGGACTGACCCGCTCCCTTCTTTGATCCCGACGATGTTCTGTAACCCGCAGAGCCTCGCGACAGTGGACGGCAACATGTTCACGCCGGTACGTCCGGGAATGTTATACAAAATCTGTGGAAGGTCCACGGACTCCGCGAGTGCCTTGTAATGTCGGTACAGTCCCTCTTGCATCGGCTTGTTGTAATAGGGAGTAATGATCAGCGCCCCATCGGCTCCTGCCTGCTTCGCATGTTTCGTGAGAGACACGGCTTCGGCAGTGCTGTTGGACCCGGTTCCTGCAATGACAGGGATGCGTCGGTTGACCACCTCAACGGTCAGCTCGACTACGCGGTGGTGCTCCTGGTGCGTGAGGGTGGCAGATTCACCTGTGGTGCCGCAGGGCACAATCCCGTTCGTCCCGTTGGCGATTTGCCATTCTATGAGGTCGCCGAAGGCTTGCTCGTCCAGTTTGCCATTGCGGAAAGGAGTCACAATGGCGGTTAAAGTACCTATAAACATGGGATTCTTTCCCAGAGGGCGCAGGCGTCACGCCTCTCTATCAATCAATTGAGAAATGCCGGAATAGTTTCGCCCTTTACCAAATCGTCGTAGGTCTCTCTGGTCTTGATCACGTGGATCTCTCCGCCTTTTATCAGGACCTCCGGCACTCGTGGTCGCGAATTATAATTGGAGGCCATCACAAAGCCATAGGCCCCCGCGCTCATCACCGCGAGCATATCGTCCGGATTGACTTCCGGCAATGACCGGTCCTTCGCCAGAAAATCGCCGGACTCACATACAGGTCCGACCACATCCACATTGTGCTTGGGCCGTTGCAACACTGCCTCGGACAAGGGGCGAATTTCATGGTAGGCCCCGTAGAGGCTCGGCCTGATCAGGTCGTTCATCGCTGCATCAACAATAATGAATCGTTTCGCTTCTCCGTCTTTTCGATACAATACCTTCGTCACAAGGATGCCGGCATTGCCGACGATGACGCGGCCTGGCTCCATGATGAGTGTCACATTCAGATCCCTTAGAAGCGGCGATACGGCATCCGCAAGGTCTTGCGGATGCGGCGGCGTTTCGTCCGAGTAGGTAATGCCAAGACCGCCGCCGATATTGACGTACCGGATATTGATACCCTGGGCTTTTAAGGCCTCGACCAGCTTGACGACCTTCTTCACGGCCTCGACAAACGGCGTCACTTCCGTCAACTGCGACCCGATGTGCTTATGGACCCCGACGACATCGATGTTGGCAAGTGAGGAAGCCAGCGCGAATTCTTCGAGGGCGCGGTCGGCGGCGATTCCGAATTTGCTCTTCTTGAGACCGGTCGAGATGTAGGGATGCGTCTTTGGGTCGATGTCGGGATTGATCCGCAGGGCGACTCTCGCCCTGGTTCCGACAGCAGCAGCTACTTCATTCAGTGCACGCAGCTCAGCTGAAGATTCGACGTTGAACATGAGGATGTCGGCCTTCAGGGCCTCTCGAATCTCCTCAGCGTTCTTGCCGACGCCTGCGAATACGATCTTTGAGGGAGGAACCCCAGCCTTGAGGGCTCGAAAGAGTTCCCCCCCGGACACAATATCCACTCCGCTCCCTTCTTGTGCCATGAGACGGAGGATTGCGATATTGGAGTTTGCCTTCATGGCGAAGGCGATCACATGGGGTACGTTCTTGAAGGCTCCATCGTAGGCTCGAAAATGACGGACGAGGGTTTCATAGCTGTAGACATAGCAGGGTGTCCCGACCTCTTTTGCAATCCGGCTGACCGGCACCTGTTCGCAATAGAGTTCTCCCTGTCGATACTCGAAACTATGCATCAGATGAATCTTCGTTCAGATGTTCGAGCCCTGCGAGCGAGAAGCCCTGCAAGCCTGCAAGGGAGAAACCCTGAACGGAAGCCTCAAAGGCATCCTTAAACTTACGAAAGCGGACCTTCACATTCGGAATCGCGACCTTCATCGCGTCCGAATCCATCAATGTCTTGAGGGCGTCTGGCGTCGCCAGCTTGAGGTGTTCGAAGTTGACAATGATGTCCATGCGCGCATGATTGGCCGCTTCCCTGATCCGCTTGATCAATTCCAAGGCATTCAGACGGTCGAGGGTGCCATCAAGGTCCACGAACAATGCCGCAAACTTGTCATGCCGCTTGGCCTTGATGTGAAATATCATTTGTTGCGCGGAGAGCGCGTTTGGATCGAGATGCTGTTTCAACGCATGCAGCGCGCTTGGAACCAATTGCTCTTTGTCCAACACGGGAAGCTTCGCTTGGAGATTCTTCAATACGCCTGCGAGTGGCGACAGGGACGCTTTCGGGCAGGTTCTCTTGACCAGTTTCCGGAACTCCCGATTCATCTCGAATCGAGGAATCAGCCGTTGACTCGTGCCGGACAGTCGCTTCCAGATGGAAGGGATCGAATAAAACTGATGGTTGGCCCAGTGGAAACCATCTTGTAGCTGTTCAACCGTCATCCTGCTCGGCTGGAACACGACATGTTTTCCGTCGTACTTCGCCCAGTCCCTATCGAAGATCCGACCTTCCCTTTCGAATCGGTCGAACAGCTGTGTGCCGGGAAGAGGCGTCAACACGTTGAAGTAGGCCAATTCCACCTGGTTCTTCGTCAAAAAGTCGACCGCTCGTTCAAACACGGTCACATCGTCACTGTCGAATCCGAACACGATTCCTGGATTCACCATGATCCCATAATCGTGGAACATCTTGATCTCTTTGGAGAACTTCAGAACCCGGTTAAACGGCTTGTTCGTTTCATCAAGCGCCTCTTCATCGAGCGATTCCATACCGACAAACACCGACACGCAGCCGCTTTCTGCCGCAAGTTTGACCATCTCTTCGTCGTCAGCCAGGAACATCGTAGACTGGCAGCCCCATTTAAGCTTGAGCGGCTTCAGGGCAGCCCAGAGCTCACGGCAATAGGCGCGGTTGCTGTTGTGCAAGTCGTCGACAAACGCGACGATGCTGCCGTCCTCGATACCGACTCGAATCTTCAGCGTGGTGAGGAAGGCTTTCCACATCGGCTCATCGCGCAATCTCTCGACTACTTCACTGCGGATCCATCGCTGAACGTTTCGAAGCTCTGTGATCACTTCCTGCACAGGCCGGCGCCGCGTAGTCTTTCCGTTGAACGGAGATACGCTGCAGAACTCGCAATCGAAATGACAGCCTCTGGTTGTGAAACTGCACTGTCTCGTCATGTACGAGTCAGGGCTCAGCAATTCGACGCGTGGGCTCTTGTAATTTTCCAGCGAAGGGAACGACGTCATCTTGTACATGCGCTGCATCTTCCCCGCCTCATAGTCCGCAACCAGTTGAGGCCAGAGATCTTCGGCTTCACCGCAGACGATCGCATCCGCGTGTCGGAGCGCTTCATCGGGGCAGTAGGTGGGATGAACTCCCCCCATGACGATCGTCCTACCCCGCTTGCGAAACTCTGCCGCAATCTCGTAGGCGCGAGGGGCATAGCAGGTAAACATGGAGAGGCCAACCATGTCACAGGGAAAGTCGAAATCGATATCGTGCACCGCCTCATCGACCAGACTGACCTCCCAATTGGCCGGCGTATAGGCCGCTATGGTCGGCAAGCTCAGCTTGGGAAACCACACCGCGCGTCGTTCCGACGCGGTCAATCTATAGGGGCTATTGCGAGGATAAGGATCGACCAGCAACAGCCGCTTGCCCGGTGCGAGCTTGACCATTGGTGGATGCCCAACGAGCTGACTGTGCCGCGTAGGTTGAATAAGCTCCATGAATCGATCCTCCTTACCTCTGTCAGGCTAGTTGGCTGAGGCGGTCAATAGGTCCGTTGAAATGTCTTGAGCGGCTCGAATGGCCGTCTTACTTTGCTTTTTCGTCAGGAATGGACTGTGCTCCCATGCTCGGACTCGAAGGACTCCAATCCGCAAGATGATATAGCTTCGTTCACTCCCTCACAGAATGCTCTGGAGCAGAGAGCAGCTTCGATTTTCAAAGGTCTCAGTATAGCTGTATCTTGCCACTGAGGTCTAGCAAGAATGGCCTCTGAAATTACCTTGTTCCCACAGGTTCTAACGGGGGGAGGTTGACATCCTGTCCCTGGAGCGCTGAGTCCGGTTCCGGTTCCGTGGATTCGAGCAGCGCTGCGTCCTTGCGCCGCTTTTCCTCCAGTGACTCTAACGCCTTTTGGCGCTCGATGGTCGCATTTACACCGACCCTTTCAGGAGGAATCGGCGACCCCACAGCCCCACAGCCAACCGACATGACCAGCAGCACCCCTGCCATGATGGGTGTCGGATTTGTCGTCCGCATCTTCACGAGAGCATCCGCTCGAGGTCTTTTATACGCTGTTCCACTCGCGTTCGGGCAGTTCCACCTACCTGAGACTTCCGGTCGATCGCGGCGGTGACCGTCAACCGTAAGAAAAGATTCTTTTCAATTCGCTCTGAAAATGCCTGCAGCTCCTCGAGCGAGAAATCGGTGAGTTCACGGCCTTGATCCAGCGCAGCACGCACCAGACGGCCCGTGATCGCATGTGCGTCACGAAAAGGTACACCCCGGGTCACAAGATAATCCGCAACTTCCGTGGCAAGCATGCCGCCACTCTGAACGGTCTGCTTGAGCACATCCCGGTTGATGGTGAGCCGGCGCATCAATTCCGTCAGGACATCGACCGATGCGACGACAGTATCGAGGGCGTCGAAGAGCGCTGGCTTATCCTCTTGAAGATCCCGGTTATAACTCAGGGGTAAGGCTTTGAGCGTCGTCAATAGATTTATCAGATGGCCGTAGACACGTCCTGTCTTACCCCGCACCAATTCAGGCACATCGGGATTCTTCTTCTGGGGCATCATACTGCTGCCGGTACAGAAGGCATCGGGAAGCTCGACGAATCGGAACTCCTGGGACGACCAGAGAATTAATTCCTCACTGAGCCGAGACAGATGCATCATGATGATTGCCAGTGCCGATGCCACCTCGATCATGAAATCTCGATCGGAGACGGCATCGAGACTGTTTTGCGTCAAGGTGGGAAAACCCAACAGCTCAGCAGTGAGCCGGCGATCGACTGGATAGTTTGTTCCCGCGAGCGCGCCAGATCCCAACGGCATAACATTCACACGCACCGATGCATCGCGAAGCCGTCCCTTGTCCCGCTCGATCATTTCCACATAGGCCAGGAGATGATGGGCGAGCAAGACCGGCTGGGCTCGCTGCAGATGCGTATAGCCAGGCATGGCGACTGTTCGATTCGCCTTCGCTTTCCCCACTAGGACGCGTTGGAAGTGCTCCAGATGCGCGACGAGCTGACCAAGTTGATCCCGTAAATAGAGTCGGATGTCCAGCGCAACCTGGTCGTTCCTGCTACGGCCCGTGTGCAGCTTGCCGCCAAGTGGGCCGATCAATTCTGTCAACCGGCGCTCAATCGCCATGTGAATATCTTCATCCTGCTGGGTGAAGCGAAAGCGGCCCCGGTCCAGCTCTGTCTTCACTGATCCCAGACCATGCACGATCGTCCTGGTTTCAGAGGGGGTCAGTACGCGCGCCTTTCCCAGCGCCTTGCAATGGGCGATACTGCCCTGGATGTCATAGGAATAGAGCCGGCGATCGACCGCCACAGAAACGGTAAAGGTCTCCACAAGACGGTTCGTCTGCTGTCGGAACCGTCCAGCCCACGCCTTCTCGCTTGTTGGACGCTGCGGCAGACGTCTGCTCCGTCGTCCCATCACATTGAACCCTTCCGCCGTTGAGCCCTGATTTTCAGACGCAACGCATTCAGCCGGATGAACCCCTCGGCATCTTTCTGGTTGTATACGTCGTCTTCTTCGAACGTTGCGATGTCGAGACGATACAGCGAATTTTTGGACTTTCGTCCGACCACTGTGCAGTTGCCCTTGTACAACTTCACTCGCACAGTCCCTGACACATCCTTCTGAGCCTCATCCATGGCCGTCTGCACCATGTCACGTTCGGGACTGAACCAATAGCCGTTGTAGATCAGATCGGCGAATCGTGGAATCAGACTGTCCCTGAAATGAAGTACCTCGCGATCCATGGTCAGTGATTCGAGGCCGCGATGTGCGACATGCAGCATCGTCCCGCCCGGTGTTTCATACACTCCGCGCGACTTCATGCCGACGTAGCGGTTCTCGACCAGATCGACACGTCCGACCCCATGTGCTCCGCCCAGCTTGTTGAGATGGGCCAGCAACGTGGCCGGACTCATCTTCTTTCCGTCCACGGCGACTGGATTGCCGGCCTCATACTCAATCTCAACTTCGAGAGGCTTGTTCGGCGCCCGTTCTGGCGACACAGTCATCTGGAAAATCTCATCTGGCGGCGCTTCCCACGGATTTTCGAGAATGCCCCCTTCGTAGCTCACGTGGAACAAGTTGAGGTCCATGCTGTAGGGCTTCGCTTTCGTCGCGGTGACCGGGATGCCATGGCGATCAGCGTACTCAATCAATTCCCGCCGTGAGCGCATGGCCCACTCACGCCAAGGCGCAATGATTTTGAGTTTCGGCGCAATGGCCGTATACGTCAACTCAAACCGCACCTGATCGTTCCCTTTGCCGGTGGCACCGTGCGAGACCGCTTCGGCGCCTTCTTTCAGCGCGATTTCTGCCTGGCGGCGTGCGATGAGCGGGCGCGCAATCGACGTCCCCAGCAAGTAACACCCTTCATACATGGCATTGCCGCGCAACATTGGAAAGACGTAGTCCGTGACGAATGTTTCCCGCAGATCTTCCACATAGACTTTTTTCACGCCGAGCGCCTTCGCCTTCGCCTTGATCGCCTGAAGATCCTCGCCCTGGCCAAGATCCGCGCAGAACGCGATGACTTCGGCATCATAGGTCTCCTGTAGCCACTTCAAGATTACGGAGGTATCGAGCCCGCCTGAATAGGCCAACACCACCTTCTTTATGCCCTGACTCATCGTCTCGTTCGCCTCCTCTTGCCTATTAGGTTTGCGAGAATGGCTTTCTGCATATGCAGTCGATTCTCTGCCTGGTCGATGATGACCGACTGTGGGCCATCCAGCACGTCGGCGCTGATTTCTTCACCCCGGTGGGCCGGCAGACAATGCATGACGATCGCATCAGGCTTGGCGCGATGCAGCAGCCGGCTGTTCACTTGATAAGGCGCCAGAGCTTTGAGTCTTCGCACATGCTCCCTCTCACGACCCATGCTGATCCAGACATCGGTATAGATGACGTCTGCGTCCTTGGCCGCAATGTTGGGATCGTGCCCGATTTCAATCACTGCCCCGGTGTCTGCTGCCGCGACCCTTGCCCTATCGACGACATGCTGCTCTGGCTGAAATCCCGCTGGGCAGCCGAGTGTGATGAGCATCCCCATCTTCGCCGCTGCCTCGATGAGAGAGTTCGCCACATTGTTGCCGTCTCCTATATACGCAATCTTGATCCCCTTTAACCGGCCCTTTTTCTCGCGAATGGTCAGGAGATCTGAGAGAGCCTGACAGGGGTGGCTCAGGTCGGTCAGCCCATTGATCACCGGCATCGTCGCTTCCCTCGCCCATTCCTCCACGATGGAGTGGTCGTAGGTACGAATGACGATCGCGTCGAGATAGCGCGACAACACGCGCGCCGTATCGGCGATACTTTCCCCACGCGAAAGCTGGATATCGGCCATGGGCAGAACCATGGCATAGCCGCCCAAGTGATTCATGCCCGCCTCGAACGATACCCGAGTCCTTGTCGACGGCTTCTGGAACAGGAGACCTAACGTCTTCCCGGCAAGGAGGGGATGAGGAACTCCACGCCGCAGTTTGTCTTTCAAGAGGATCGCCGACGACAGCAAGCTCTCCACGCCCGCCTTGCTGATGGCAGCAATGTCCAGAAGATCTTTTTTCCCGGTCCGTACTTCTGTCGCTCGTGTGGTCATCCTTGTTATGTCCATTACGGTATGACAGATACTTATGATGCCTGTGCGTCAAAAATCTGAGCAAGCGTTTCAATCAAATGATCGATTTCCGGTTGGCTGATGATGAGAGGTGGTACGAACCGCAGTATGTGCTCGCCGGTCGCATTGACCAGAATGCCGCGAGCCAAACACTCGCTCACGACGGTTTTTGCATCCATATCAAGCTCGATCCCCTGCAAGAGACCGAGACCGCGCACCTCTCGTACCACGCGGTGTCGGGCTTTACAGTCGGATAACTTCTTCGCAAAATACTCTCCTGTTTTCCGCGCATGTTCAAGTACTCGTGCGTCCATTAGAGCGTGGCAGACGGCCAGTCCTGCGGCACAGGCAAGCGGATTGCCGCCGAATGTCGAGGCGTGGCTTCCGGGCGAAAAGGTTTTTGCAACGGAGTCAATGGCAAGGCAGGCTCCGATGGGCACACCGCCACCTAACCCTTTTGCCAAGGTCATAATGTCCGGCTGCGCCCCCAACTGCTCATAGGCGAAGAGCGTCCCTGTCCGTCCCATTCCGGTCTGGACCTCATCGAAAATCAACAGCACATCTTTTTTTGTGCATAAATCTCTCACCTGTTTCAAATATTCACGGTCCGCGACAAAGACGCCCCCCTCGCCTTGAATCGGCTCGAGCATGATGGCTGCAGTCTTGTCAGTCACGGCCCGTTCCAGGTCTCCCAGACTATTGAACGGGACGTAGCTGAAACCCTGCAGCAATGGCTCGTAGCCCTTCTGGACCTTGTCCTGGCCGGTCGCGGTCAACGTCGCCATTGTTCGGCCATGGAACGAGTTCGTCATCGTGACGATCTCGAACCGCCCTGCTCCGTACCTGTCATGAGAGTAGCGGCGGGCCAGCTTGATCGCGGCTTCGTTGGCCTCGGCCCCGCCGTTGCAAAAGAACACCTTGTCGGCAAAGGAATGCTCCACCAGGAACTGCGCGAGCTTCACTTGTGGCTCAGTGTAGTAGAGGTTCGAGGTATGGATCAGCTGCGCGGCTTGGCGTTGGATCGCTTGCACCAGATCCGGGTGACCATGTCCGAGAATGTTGACCGCAATCCCACCGACGAAATCGAGATACTCCCGCCCCTCGAGGTCGTACACCTTCGTCCCACGTCCCCGCACAATCGAAAGCGGTTGACGCGTATAGGTCTGCATCATATAACGTGCGGCATCCTGCTTCAGTTCCTCTGTCGGCATAATAGACGTATCCCTTTGTAAAGTAAGGGAAGGTAGCATAGGCCTCCCGCTGGAAGCAACTTGTAGTGGAAGGTAGACGATGCGAGGCGGAATCGCCCGCCCTCTGTACCAGGTATTGTCTGTATTGTGCTATTCTGTGCGGGATGAAAGCCTGTGCACATTGCCAACAGCAGAACCAAGAAGACGCAAAATTCTGTCACCAGTGCGGCAGCACATTAGCCATCGAGTCTGAAGCCCCGATCGCCGCCCCGATCGCACCTGTGATACACACCGATGAGCAGCTCTGGCGTCAATTCATCGGTCCCTACGCCGACCATTATCTGCACCATTTTAGAAAGTTCGGGTTGGGAGATAAGCCGAAGTTTGCCCTGACCTGGAACTGGCCGGCCTTTCTCTATGTTTCATTCCTCTGGTTTCTCTATAGAAAAATGTATACCTATGCCTTGGTCTATGCTCTCGGCCCAATGATCTCGACCTATTTGACCGGCGACATCACCGTGGGGCTCATCTGGAGTGTCATGGCCGGAGCAACAGCGAACTATGTCTATTACTGGCATTGCCGCGAGCAAGTCGGTCGGATCAAGCAGGGTGCCTGGGGCGATCAGGCCAAGCGGGACGAGGCATTGAAGGAGGCTGGGGGTGTCCAGCCCTACTTGATCTACGTCGGCATCGCGCTCTACGTGCTGTTCATCATCTCCATGATCAAAATGGTTCAGGAGGGACCGCCAGGCGGAGATCGCTCACCGGAAAAGCCAGCGAAGCCAGTCTCGGCAAGCAGCGTGTGACGAGCGGATAGGATGGCGGGCAGGTGCCAGCCAGTGCCGGAAGTGAACGTTCCGTGTGCATGGATCCTGGCAAAGGCGAAGGTCGTCTGATGAGTTCTTTTGAGAACGACTTGGTACGTACTGAGTCGTTCTCAGCCTTGTCAGGGTGTTCAGCCTAGACCCCCGTCAGGGTTTGTAATCCGTGTGTTCGGAGGGTTTCCCCCCATGCGAGAACTGATGCACGAACGCGATCACCTGCCAGATCTGCTCTTCTGAGAGGAACGACTTCCAGGCCTTCATGCTTGTCTTTGGAACTCCTTCCGCCACTCGCCAGAACCAGTAGCTGTCTGAGAAACGGCTGGTGTTTTTTGGGTCACGAAGCCCTCCCCCACTTTTTACCGGTTTGCCGTCCTTATGGCAACTGCGGCAGCCCTCCTGGGAATAAATCTGCCTTCCCTCCTCGATGATATTAGTATCTGTCCACCAGCCAGCCGGCATATGTTTGTCGGCATAATCGGCCGGAACCGGACTCAATGTCATTAGTCCCCCGGGGTCAGCCAGCCCTGGATTCTTCGCACAGCGGAACCCGCTGTTGAAGTTCCGATAGGCCGGTGACTCATAGGTGGGGGCCAACGGTATATTGAAATCCCGGCGCGTGGATCGCAGGTGCTCCGGAGCGAGGTCCCACGAGCCGCCCCGTAACACTCTGTATTTACCATTTTCCGGCCCCTTCGGGTTCTGAGGGGGGCTGGTTGCGTAATAGTCCGGGTCATACCAGTCGCTTACCCACTCCCAGACATTCCCCGCCAGATCATAGATCTCATAGGGGCTCTTGCCGTCTTTCAATTGCCCCACCGGCACCAGCGCGGTATGGTTGTTCCACTTCTCCTGCCCATAGTTCGCCCGGAGCGTATTGGGAGGTTCATTGCCCCAGGGATAGATACGCCCATCCGTCCCCCTCGCCGCTTTCTCCCATTCCGCCTCCGTCGGCAGCCGCTTGCCGGCCCACTCGCAATAGTTACTCGCATCCGACCAATCGACATTCACGATCGGGCGCTTCTGATGGGACGGCTGGCCCATGGTCGCCCACATCGGCGGCCCGTTAAAGCCCGTGGCTTTCAGAAAATTCGCGTACTGCCCGACCGTCACCTCATACTTGTCGAGGTAATAGGCATCGAGATAGACCTGATGGACGGGCGTTTCATCGCCACGACCATCGTTGCTCCCCATGGTAAATTCCCCCGCCGGCACGAGCACCATCGGCGCCCCATCTTCACCGGTGATCTTCTTCTGCTGCGCCTGGGCCGGGCCTGCGACCCACACCACGAACGTGATAGCCACCAGCAAACCGAGAGCACGCAACCGCATCTGCTCGCTTTGCCTCACTCCCATGCCTCTCCTCCTTGCCCTGTATTCACCGGTCGGCCCATCATAGACTTGCTTGCTATTGCTGCTTCCCCACGATCCTGTTCAGGAAAAGCGCTTTATCTGTTCCGTCAAGGTGTTCGCAACAAGCGTCAGATCGAACGGCCAGGCGTAGCGGAGTTCGACCTCCGGATGCTGCGGCCGCAGATGACCGAGGATTTCAGGAATCTCAACTTCCGAGTGAGAACCGCCGGGCGTAAACATCGTTGTCGTTACGGTGATGTGGGTCGCGCCCTTCTTGATCAGCTCTTCCACCGATTCTTCCAAGGTCGGGGCACAGAACTCGTTGTAGGCCACGGCAAAGAGCACATTGCCCAGGTTGGCTCGCAACTCAGCAGCCACTGCCTCGAGTCCCGATTGATAGGGGTCCGTCTCGGGTGTTCTCGGCCATCGGCGGATTCTCGTATCCAGTTCATGTTCCTCTGCCGACATCGGTGCGCCCGCCGCCCGCCGCTGCGCTTCTAAGCGTTTCAGTTTCGTGATTAACTCCTGCGGGCAGCCCTTGGGAATGCCCCCATGTCCCACAAGAATTACTCCCCGTATAACAGTTGCCATCAGCACACTCCTTTCCTCAGACAAGAAGATCTACACGTGATTGCGTAACATAAGCTCCTTCGGATGTGGATTGAGATACACCTGCTCGCGAATATAACTCACGTCAAAGATTCGAACATAGTGCTTGATCAGTGTCAGAGGAACAATCAAGGGCGTGAGCCCCCGATGATAATCGCCGATCACAGTTAACAGCTCGGCCTTCTCGGATGCGCTGAGTCGCTCCTTGAAATATCCGAGAATATGTTGAAGCACATTCACGTGCTTTCGCACCGTCCCCTTCACCGCCAGGGCCTTCATGAACAGATCGCCATACCGAAGTGCAAGCTCCTTCGGGGGGTGGCGCTCCGCTTGCCCAACCAGCCACCCAAGCGCCTCGCATTGTTGCGGGTGATGGGCCAAGAGTAAATACTTGTGGATCGTATGAAACTCCACCAGCGCCTGCCTCGTGACGCCGCTCTGCACGAGGTCTTGCCAGCGTCGGTAACAGAAGACCCGTTCGATAAAGTTCTCTCTCAGCGTCGAATCGCAAAGCCTCCCTTCTTCCTCGACCGGAATCAGTGGAAACTGCTCGATGAAGGCCCGCGCAAACAGCCCGACCCCGTTCCGGCTGGGCATCCCATCCTCATTGTAGACTCGGACTCTCTCGATGCCGCAGCTCGGCGAGCCCTTCTTAAAGACGTATCCGGATAGATCCAAGCCCTCAAGTTCCTCGATACGATCTTTGGTCAATGTTTCCAGTGCGCGCGTGTGATCCATTCCGCTCTTAATCGTCACGAGCCGGGGATTTTGAGGATCGCCGATCAGCCGCATCGCCTCGCGAGGGGTGCCCAGTCCTGCCTCTACCTCCGGACAGACCGGGACCCACTCCACATAGCGGCCAAGCACATCGGTCAGAAAACTGTCCCGCTTATGCCCCCCATCGAATCGGACTTCGTCTCCGAGGAGACAACGGCTGATCCCAAGACGGAGGGGCGCGGTCGTCATCTCGCCTTCTGTAGTCTGCCGAGGGCCAAATATTCCTCGCGGGCTTGCCGGTGATCCACGATGGGCGAAGGATAGTCTATATCAGTGCGGCATTCGGCCAGAGCCTGTTCGTCATGGGTCATCAGATGTGGCGCATGGATCCGGTCAGTCGGAACGGCCGCAAGCTCCGGTACATACTTCCGGATGTACTCGCCTTTCGGATCGAACTTCTTGCTCTGCAACAGGGGATTGAAAATCCTGTACCCTCGCATCGCATCCGTGCCGGTCGAGGCGCACCATTGCCAGTTGCCGTTGTTGGCCGCGACGTCGGCATCGATGAGGCGTTGCATGAAGTACCACTCGCCGCTCTGCCAGTCAATCCGCAGATCTTTGATGAGAAACGAGGCGACAATCATCCGAACACGGTTGTGCATCCATCCGGTCTGGTTCAGTTGGCGCATGCCCGCGTCCACGATCGGAACGCCGGTCTTACCCTCGCACCAAGCCTGATAGAATCGATCGCGTTCGGTGCCAGGCGCACGTGGAGCTGGTGCCGGAACCTGGCGGAATGGCTCGTCGACGACACGGGGGAAAGCCGCCAGGACCTGCTGAAAAAATTCCCGCCAGACTAATTCGTCGATCCAGGTGAAGACATCGGGACGAGAGACGCGTCTGCCCTGTCCCAACGACGCCAGGGCCGCATGTACCGCGGCGCGGGCCGATAGGGTCCCGAATCGAAGGTGAGGCGAGAGAATCGAACTGCCGTCGACAGCGGGAAGATTTCGCCCCGTGATATAGGCGTGAATGGGGTCTTCGACGAAGCAACGTAATCGTTTCTGAGCGCTTCGCTCTCCCGGCTCGATCCAGAGCGTCACCGGCTGATATCCCAAGTCGCTTGCGGTGGGCAACGGAGGCGGAATGGGCAATGAGGCAGCCTTTTTAGCCCTCAAGACCCGGGGAACTGGAAGGGCGGTCGGTTTCACTGCTTGCCACTTCGTCCACCAGCGTGCACGATAGGCGCTATACCGCTGCATCGGCTCGCCGGTCGCGCTTCGAACTTCTTCGGCCTCGAAGACCACATGGTCTTTGAACGTCCGGACGATGACACCGATCTGCGCCAATCGTTGTTCGACGGCACGGTCTCGATTAATGGCTCTTGGCTCATAGTCACGATTCCAATAGACGACATCGGCCTGCCATTCGCGCGTGGCTTCAACGATTTCTTCCACCGGCTCGCCGCGACGCCACTGCAGCGCCAGCCCTCCATTACGCAACGACGATGCCAGATCTTGAAGACATCCAAGCATAAAATTCACGCAGGCGGAGCCGAAGACATGGGACTGCAAGAGAGGTTCGTCGAACACAAAGAGCGGGATCACTTCGCTGCAGGCCTCACAGGCCGCGGTCAGGGCCGGCTGATCGTGGAGCCGCAGATCCCGTCTAAACCAGACAATCCCGCGCATTAGAGTAACTCCTGTGGCGCCGGCGTCGGCCTGTTTTCGGACGTGGACTCATCGATGAAGACGAGATCTGCGGTACCGATGATCAGGAGTGATCCTCCCAGCAACTGAATATCTCCCCCAGTTCCAGTCTGCTTCATGACTGCATCCTATCGAGCTGGACTGCCATGCGATCCCATCTGGCCCTTTTGGTCCTTATAGAGAGTCTCGCTTGCGACACGGGTGATGGACAGTTCACGGATGCCATCTTCGCCCTTGGTGCCGAGTTTCACTGCGGTCCCCGCTTCTCCTCGCACCATCTGTATGACCTGTTCATAGGTCTTGCCGGTGACCGCCTCACCGTTCACCGTCAGGATTTCGTCTCCGTGCTTAAGGCCTGCTTGCTGTGCAGGACCAGCTGGATACACATGGGCCACGTATAGCGAAGCCGGATCCCCGATACGGTCCGCCCCAACATGCAGCGACACGCCGATCACGCCCTTCGGTATGTTGGCATCGTCTCCATGCGGTCGCTGGGCCTGACTCTCTGGTTTGTCCTGCCCCTCAACAGCCCACACCTCATTCGTCTTCCCTAAAATCTGACACAGCATGACAGTCAGCACGCTCAGCAATACAGTGGTTGTGACGCGCATCTTCTTGGTCATCATGTGATTACCTCCTTGTGAATGACAATTAATATGCGAGTCCACTTGCACAGAGTCCCGCAAACAGAGTGGATTCAAATAGACCGATCACTGGAGCCATGACGCACCTCCTCTACCCCTTCGTCAGGATCGCCTGTAAAGCTGGTTCCAGTTTCGGATAGTGAAAGACATAGCCCATGGAGAGCGCCTTCGCCGGATTGACCCGTTGGCCCGTGGTCATGAGCGTCCCGAGTTCGCCCAGCGCCATGCGTAGCGCGAAGCCTGGAACGGGCAGCCAGGATGGTCGGTGGAGAACTTGTGCGAGTACGTTACAGAACCGATTCATCGTCACAGGCTCGGGAGCTACCGCATTCACGGGGCCGGAGATACTCGGCGTCGTGAGTGCCCACTGGATCAGACCGATGTGATCACGTCGATGGATCCACGATACCCACTGAGTTCCCGGCATGATCGGGCCGCCCGCGAAGAACTGGAATGGCAACAGCATCTTCGGCAAGGCGCCGCCGTCTTGTTCGAGCACCATTCCAGTCCGCAATAGAACGACTCGCACACCGAACTCTGCAGCCCGAAGTGCCTCCGCTTCCCACGCAAGACAGAGATCGGGCAGAAAGCCTCGGCCGCGCGCGGCACCTTCATCCAGAACACGATCGTCACCGGCCCCGTAGTAGCCGATACCGGAGGCGCTGACCAGCGTACGGGGTTTCGAAGTGCGACGCGACATGGCTTCTACCAGAAGACGAGTGGTGAGGACCCGGCTTTCGGCAAGGACTCGTTTGCGGGCATTGGTCCAGCGGCCATCAGCAATCGGCGCACCAGCAAGATTGACGACAGCATCGGCACCTTCGAGACAGCGCTCCCAGGCTCCCGCCTCTCGGCCATTCCACTCGACGGCCGTGACGGTTGAGCCACACACACGTAGTGCCTCTTCTCTTCTTCTCGTGAGGAGCGTGACCCGATGGCCCTCCTGACAGAGCGAGGCACATAAGGGCCGACCGATGAATCCTGTTCCGCCAGTCACAACAATCTGCACGGTTTCATTCCCTGTCAGGACCACCACGGGGGGGAGCCAACAAGTGGTCAATCATCAGCCTGTCTGTCATTCCACGGCCCTTCTGATTTTGCCCATCTGACTCACCGTGACCCACCCGTTGAGAGTATGTCCTTCGTTTCACGACATGCAAGAGATCAGGGGTCTGGTTCAATCGGTTCCGAAGAATGACCGGGTCAATCACCTCGCCACAGCTGGAGCAACGAATACCGGTGATGCCGATGTGACCTGTATCGTCCTGAAGGTCCATATAATACTCTGTGACCATCAACCCCCCACAACGCGTACAGCTGCCTCCGCTGACTTGCGACACGGAGCGTGGGCGTTTGTCAGGCCTCCCGTTCAAAGCCACAGGGCGACAAGCTCCGTGGTTGGTCACACCTACGCTTCAATCGTTCGTAGAACTCGCTGAACTTCGTTGAACCATGGACTCGCGGGTCGGGGCCACTCCCTATGACCGAAGGGCGACCCACCAATCCCGCAGCCATTTCGATCGAAAGAGTTTGTATCCGAGCCATCCCGCCAGCAACACACCCAACAGTGGTACTCCCACGGAGCCCATCAGCTTCTGGTAGTCGGTCATATGGACCCGCAAGAGGTACTGCGGGCGTCGCATCAAATTCTGCTTCTCCGCCGCAATAATAACCGTATACAGCCCTTCGTCCAGTCGCACTTCGCCACGGAGCACGCCGTCCTGGTGATGGCTCGGACGCAGATCTGCCACAATCTCAGCGAGGGTTTCATCCCTTCCGTTTCCCCTCACGACCCGCATCCCGACCGGCTCGTTACGCAGCGCCGGGTCCACGACCAGGAAGGTGTCGCCTTCCTTAGGAATGTCCGTGCAGTATTGATCGTTCAGTTGGTATTGCGGCTGATACGCGCTGAAATGGACCAGGTGTTCACCGACCCGGCGCAGGCAAGGATCATCTTCTCCGCTGCTGACTCCATGTGCGGCGGCTATGTCGGGGCAGGACAGTCCGGCGGCAAGTAGAAGCACCGTCGCGCATGCCTGTGTTATTTGCCTCATCATGGGTCGAACCCTCCTGTTTCGGCTCTTGCGATGGTTCGCTCCTGAATCCGACCTCGGTGGCGGTATAAAGAATGCTCCATTATCCGCGCCTGGCCTCCTGCATCCGCCGGTTCCGTGCGACGACGGGATCAGAGACGCTTCTTTAGGCGACGCAGCGATAAGCCGTGGGTGAATTGCACACGTGCTTTTACCATTCTCCATCGCGAGACACGTGTCCAACAGCGCAGCGTCACCAGTGCCATTGCGCAGAAGATCATCAGGTCCACATTGTCCTCCTTCTCACCGCCGACAGCCCCATGTATTCTCGTCCCCAGTCTCGGTGACTCACCGAGCAGATAGGCCCCTCCGGGGTGTAGGAAGGGGCCTATCTACCTCAGCGGGAGACGCAGCGAGGATTCGCGGCGCCTGCCAAGATCGGGAAAAGAAACCGGCCTCCTTATCTCTGCTGCGGTCCTCTGGTCTCATCGCTTCACCTTGTCGCCGTCTATTTCTGCTGGGTCTGGTCTGCGAGACTCCGTGCACAGCGAAAGCCTGTACCATGGGTCTGCAGCGCGAATCCGCCTCGCCCGCGCGCCGTCGTCGTGATGTCCGACATCGGACTATGCCAGGACCCCCCGCGAATCGATCGAACCACGCCTCTTTTCTCAGGACCCTGCGGGTTCCGATCCGGCGCAAGCTGGTAGTAGTCAGCGTCATACCAATCCTGCACCCACTCTCGAGCATTACCAGATAGGTCCTTCACCCCGTAGGGTGAGTCTCCCCCTGGCAAGGATCCGACTGGATGCAAGGTTTTCTCCTCTTCCCACTCACGGTCAAAGTTCGCGCGCTTTGACGTCCCTGGTTCATTGCCCCAGGGAAAGAGACGACCATCGGTGCCGCGAGCGGCCTTTTCCCATTCCGCTTCCGTCGGGAGCCGCTTCTTAGCCCAACTACAATAGGCCTTGGCGTCATACCAGGTGGTCTGCACGACCGGAAGCTGTTCAATTCCCTTCACGGACAGGAGCGGGCCAGTGCCATAGGAGTTCGGAGGGCTCCGGTGGCCGGTGGTCTTGACAAACACCAGGTATCGCTCATTCGTCACTTCGACTTGATCGATCGCAAATTCGTCGAGGTACACAGATCGCTGCGGCCACTCATCTGCCCGCCCTTTTCCTTCTGGATTCCCCATCAAGAATTCTCCAGCTGGAATCGTCACCATGGGGACCGGGTCAACCTCTTTGGGAATCGCCGGTGCTGCTG
The DNA here is from genome assembly GCA_016219645.1 of Nitrospirota bacterium. NCBI lineage: Bacteria > Pseudomonadati > Nitrospirota > Nitrospirota bacterium. The sequence continues at coordinate 26,003 of JACRLR010000026.1, read as the reverse complement.
TGACAGGCGCAATGGCAACGGCAGAGGCGAGGGCCATCATCGCAACAATAGTGCTCCAGCGAGTTCCTCTTCTCCTCAGGCCTTGCGTCATTTCTTCTGCTCCTTGCTTCCCTCGATGGCCTTGGTGGCATGGACTTTCACCTGGTTCACGAGACGCTGCACCTGACGCTTATCTCCCCGCTCGGCTGCCTCCTGCGCCTGGCTGACGAGAGTTCTGGCTTCATGGAGGTGCTGCTCGATTTCGGCCTGTAGGGCAGGGGACGCGACCGTTCCGCCCAACGCCGCCCGATGATAGATCTCCCACGCCTGGTCCACCTCATGATTAGCCTGATGGACCGTCTGGATCTTATCTGGCTGTGGATGCCTGGCCGTATCGATGGGATCAGCCCGGAGGGGTGAAGCCCCGAGTAGCGCAATCAGCACAATCCCTGGAAGAAGAATCTTGCCGTGTATCATCATTGCTCCTACGTCACAATTGACCCATCGACAACAACCGTTCCAACATTTCCGCATGGCGCTTCATCGACTTATCAAGAAGAGAGCGGAGCTCCAACCGTTTGAGGTCTACTCATTTCCTGCAACGTGGCAGTTGCGATTCCCCGCAGCATCCCACTAAACACGAACTGGTGCGGGACGTAGAGCGTATACCAATAGGTCTGCCCGATCAGCCCCACTGGATCAAAGATTGCGGTCTGCCGGATCGTTGTTGAAGAACCTGTACCAGTCACCTCGAATTCCAGCCACGCCCGCCCGTACAAATGCATCTCGGATTTGAGCCGCAGACGGCGGTTCGACTCAATTGCCTCAACACGAAATGAGTCGACCGTATCCCCGACGCGCAGGGTGGTGGCAAACGGCCGCCCTCGTCTCAAGCCCACCCCCCCTTCGAGCAGGTCGATGAATCCGCGCACCCGCCATAGCCAGTTCCATGCGTACCAGCCATTGTCCCCGCCGATTCTCTCAATGCATTTGAAGACGACTTCAGGAGGCGCGTCGACGGTCAACGTCCGCGAATCGACGAGACGCGTGCCGAACCGTACCCCCCCCCACGACGGCACCTTGCCCGATGAGGAGAGTGCATCGGACCAGCGCGTGGCGGCGAAATGCCTCTCTTCATGGGCTAAGGCTCGGTGAATGGCTTCATCGATTCCCATCGGACGTACAGAAAAGGTTGTGAGTGCGGCATTGTCCCGTACCACCGTGACATGGACGATGCTCTCAATAATCGCCCGCCCAATACGTGCGTATACCGGCGTGATCAACCCCAGCCACAGAGCAGACAGCCAAGGGGTGAGAACCGGCACGGGGATGATCAGAGGCTTTAGCCCGCGTTGCCGCCCATATGCGAGCATCATCTCGGCGTAGGAAACTTGGTCCGCCCCGCCGACTTCGTAGATGCGGTAGTGGGAGAGGGGTATTCGCAGCGCTTCGATCAGGTAGTCCAGCAGATCGTCAATCGCGATGGGCTGCGTTTTCCCCTTGCACCATTTTGGGGTGAGCATGATCGGCAGGCGCTCCACCAGCGCGCGAATCAGCTCGAACGAGGCGCTGCCGGACCCAATTACGGCCGCCGCGCGAAATTCACAAACGGGCAGACCCGACTGATGCAAGATATCTCCGACCTCGTGCCGACTGCGCAGATGGGCTGAGAGTTCCTCGTCATCGCTCCCCAAGCCCCCCAGATAGATGAGGCCCTTGACACCCGCTGCCTTCGCCGCTTCGCTAAAGTTCCGTGCCGCCTGCCGGTCTGTCTCTTCAAAAGAGCCGGTCGAACTCATGGAGTGAACCATGTAGTAGGCCACATCGACCCCGCGCATTGCGGCGTCGAGACTCGGGCGATTCAGGACGTCACCCGCGACCACCTCCGTTGAGGGGCTGACCTTCGGCTTGAGAATTTCTGGATGCCTGGCCAGGCAGCGCAGGCGGTACCCCGCATTCTCCAACGACGGCAGGAGTCGCCCGCCGACGTACCCGCTGGCCCCTGTGAGAAGAATGAGGGACTTCTCAGGAATCGCAGCGGGGTTCGACGTCGAATTGCTTGCCACCATGGGTTCAGACTTACTCACCTCAGTCCTCCCGTCACGACGTCGGCCCTCGGAGGGGGGCGCGATGCCCCCCCGCGTGCGCTTGACCTATTTCTTCTTCATGCTCTTGTTGATCAGATCGCGTGTCGCCAGGTATTCCTTGTTGCCAGGCTCCGCAGCCAACGCCTTCTCGATGGAGGCCATCGCATCGACGTGCTTCTCTACACCCATGGCGATTAATGCCTGAATGAACGCGTCGCGTCCTGCTTGCATGGCGTCATCCGAAACCTGCTGGACTGACTTGGCACACCGGAATCCCAGGCCGACCCCATAGGAGTTATTCTCGGGCTGATTCCAGAACCGATGGCTGGTATGAAGAGAGGTTGCCGGTGCAAGCCAGGAACCGCCGCGCAGCACCCTCACCGGGCCTTGATTGGCAAAGTTGTAACCCTTCTCGGCGCCGGGTGGATTCAAGGCAAGGCTCTCCTTATAGTATTTCAAGTCATACCAATCTTCGACCCATTCGAAGACGTTCCCTGCCATGTTGTAAACTCCAAACCCGCTCACTCCTTCGGGATAGGAATCGACAGGGGTCGTCCGGCCAATGTTCTGCCCATAGTTGGCCTTCTTCGGGTCGAGTGTATGGCCCCAGGGATAATGGTTGTCGCCTTGCGGACCCTTGGCTGCTCGCTCCCACTCCGCCTCCGTTGGGAGCCGCTTGCCTTCCCACTTGCAGAACGCGCTTGCGTCAGTCCAACTCACGCCGACCACCGGCTGATCAGCTTTGCTGAGCCGAGGATCATCCCAATAGGCCGGCGCCGGATGACCGGTGGCTTTCATAAATTCCTTGTACCGCTTGTTTGACGCTTCAAACTTGTCGATCATATAGGCATCGAGCACGACCTGGTGCTTGGCTTCATCTGAATGTTCGTTGCTCCCCATGGTGAACTCGCCCTTTGGTATCAGTACCATGTCCTTATCGCTGCTTGGCATGTCCGCCGCTGTGACGACGGAGATGGCTCCTGCCACCAATGCCACCCCCAATCCGACCTGAAGCACTCTGTAACTCCTCATGGGACACCCCCCGTTGGTTTAGGAACACCAGGACTACCCTCGTTGGTTGAACACAGGTCTATCGACCTTTTGTCACGCAATTGGTTGGCAACATCCTTCCTGCAAGCTGAGTTGTCTTCGGCCCTTGCTGAACTCCTCGGTTGCGCAGAATGACGGGGTCGACAATCTCACCACATTGGACACAGCGAATCGCGGCAAACTCCGTCTCGTCGAGACAAAACAGTACATCCATAGAGAAATCGGTCACCATGAGTCCACCGCATCTGATGCAGGTCGATTGATACTGAACGGCAGAAGAGGCGGTTGAATGCGCCGGATATTTCTCAGTTGTCCTCTCCAGAAACGCTCTTGCCATGATCGCCTCCTTATACAGTGTCCAATGTATGTCTAATGTATAAAGCATTATGTCCAATGTGTCAAGTGTTTTTCAGTAAAATATTTGACAAACATTGGACGTCATAATAGAATGATGTTATGAGTATGAATACTCATAGAATTCATAGAGTTGCGAAACTGACTGGGCTTTCGAGGGACGTGATTCGGGTCTGGGAGAGGCGATATGGACTTGTCAAACCTTCACGGAGTTCTAACCGCTATAGAGAATATAGCGATGAAGAGGTTGCGCTCCTACGGTTTGTGAAAGCACAGATGGAGCAAGGAGCCACGATCGGCGCGCTCGCAGAGGAGGGAAGCGATTCACTGATCGCCCGCATGCGCGTGGCAACGCCAGTGTCTGCGGAAGGGCAGCATCCCCATGAGCGTCTGTTGGATGAGTTGGTTAGATCGCTTGAGCCGCTCGATAAGGCAGGGTTCGAACGGAGGCTTAATGGCGCAGTGGCAGTTGTTCCATTTGAGGAAGCTGTCCAGCGGATCTTGCTTCCATTGCAGCGTCGAGTCGGTGACCTCTGGCATCAAGGCCAGTTGACTGTTGGGGTCGAACACTATGTGACGAAGATCATCCAACAGAAGTTGTTTTCGGTCATGAATCAACTTCCGGTGAATGAATTCGGTCCACGAGTCCTGATCGCTTGCCCGGAGGGCGAAACACATGAGATCGGCGCCCAGGCTGTGGCATATATTGCAGCGACCAAAGGCTGCCACGTCTACTACCTCGGCTCCGACCTTCCCAGCTCAGACCTCGCGACCTTCTGCGAGAAGATCAAGCCCGACCTCGTGCTTCTCTCTCTCACTGAGATAAAGTCGGAGGCCGCCACGCTCCAACAAATCAAGGAGCTTGAGAAGCTTGCCACCCGCTGGTCTGTTGGCGTGGGTGGCCAGGGCGCCCTCGCCTTCGGAGATCGCCTTCGTGATACGAAGATCGAACTGCTCGATGATCTCACCGCACTCCACAGCCGCCTGACGATTCTTCTTTCAGCCCGTATGCTTGCCGCTCGTCCATAAAAAACTCGTGCAGCTGTGTGATACGTGCCGTTCATCCAAGAAATGGCGCAGAAAGCGAATGGGTGACGAACGCCATCCTGGCCGAGCAGTTGTTTATGGCTAGAAATCTGGGATGGGAGTGAGTTTGGTGCCGAAGGCGGGATTTGAACCCGCACACCCTTGCGGGCGCTAGACCCTGAATCTAGTGCGTCTGCCAGTTTCGCCACTTCGGCACATCGAGGTGGAAGCTGATTATCCTGAATTCTTGAGGCCCTCGTCAAGCAAGCGCATTTCGATCACCGGATCTGCGATTCGCGTGGTCTCCAGAGCCCTGCTGCCTCGATGTCGCGCCGGTCCCCGCTGATGACAATCCGCTCGCGGACAAGTCCGGCGGCGCCGAGTAGGGGAGCCGCTGCGATCCACGGTGCCTCGTCGGCGATCAAGACATCGAACCGGACTCGACTGAACAGAGGATCATTGAGCACCCGCGATGCTGTGGTCACCAGGACCCGTCTATTCTGAAGAAACGCTTGGCGGTTTGTGTCTTCTTCCGCAGCAAGCAATTCCCGGATCTTTTTCGTTCCGCCAAGCCGGGTGATCTCTTCCTTCAGATCGCTAAACTCCGGCCGCATATCTTTCGGCACAGCAGCCTCCGGTACAAGTTCAGCGATACGCACCTTGGCGACATCGACTTCCTTCCGCAGTTCGGCGCACTGACTTTCGTACAGCTGGAGGTATTGCTGCAGAGAATCGACATTTTTCCCGACAGCCTGCAGGCTGAGTCGTTGGAAGAGTGGCAGATTCTCGTACTCAGCCAGTGTGGTTTGGACCTCGCTGATCTTGGCTTGTAAGTCGCTGATCTGTGTCAGCAATCGCCATTCCAAGAGACGCACCTCATCGAGGTCCTTTTGCTTCTGCCCCTTATACGCCAGCACCGGTGTCAACTCTCGAAACCGTTCGTACTTACGCCTAAGTGCAGCCTTATCCGCACGCGACTTGGTATAGAACTGATCCATCTGGGCTTCGAACCCCAGCTCATGAATCCCGATGCCTTCGACCTGCTGGGCTAATGCAATTTCGTAGCGACTTACCCAGGTCTGATGTTTGAGGCCTGCGGCTATTATGGCTCGGGCGGCTGCCCCGACAAATGAGTCTGCTGTCTGGTGATTGGGACAAACGACCAGCGTGCGTTTATTGGTGAGAATGAACTCAATCGCCAGGGAGGCTAATCGTTGTCTGCGCTGGGAGAGATCGTCATCCCAGACTGTCGTGAGAGCCGACGATCCTGCGCTCGTCACAGAAATTTCCTCCGTTCCCCTTGTCGCTCCGAGGAATGGAGCGAGGCGGTCTGCCGGGCCGAGGCGATAGGAGTCCGGCTGTGCGATTATGTCGCGCAGCCGCTTGGCCGAGGTCACCAGGCGCCCCGCCCGATCGGGAATCACGGTCGCCTCGGTACAGGACTGTCCAATGGCATCGAATGTCTGCATAAGGATCACATGCCCTTGTCCGCCAAGCACGATGCCCTCGGTCGGCTCCAAGTCATCGTGAGGGATAATCGAGCAGGGAGTGTCATGTTCAATAGATGTCCCATGCGGAAGCGTCAGCTCATATAGATGAAGCGTGCCGATGGTGTCGACAAGTCGGCATGCCACCTGAGTAATCGGCTGGTCGGGCGTCGTGCTACTGGCCGATTTCTGTTCGGCCTCAATCCGAAGCGCCCACGTCTCAATCAGGTCTCGTGCGGTCATGAAATCCCTGGAAAGTCCTTCGTATTATCCGTTCGCCATCATACGGTCGGCTTCTTATACCTGTCCAGCCTGCCATAATTGTGTGTTCTCAGAATTCGCGATGGCTTGGCAACCAAGGCCATGTACTATCACATGCACATCGTGAATTGACTTTTTACTAGCCCCTCAGTATCCTCTTTCCCTTTCCAACAGAAGGAGTTAGAGGCATGAAGGTTATTCTACAAGAAACGATGGACGGGGTCGGACATCTCGGTGATTTGCTTGACGTGAGAGACGGGTATGCTCGGAACTTCCTTATCCCCCGCAAGAAAGCAGTGCTGGCTGATAGTCGCAGTATCAAAGCCTTTGAGCATATCAAGCGGGTAGCAGGCGAACGGGCAAAGAAGGAAAAGCTGGAGATCGAAACCCATGCCAAGAGTATCTCAGCCTTGTCTCTGACGATACAGGCGCAGGTCGGTAAGGACGACAAGATGTTCGGGTCGGTCACAGTCAAAGACATTGCGGAGAAAATGCTGGAACAGGGATTTACGGTGGATCGGCGCAAGATCCAACTGGACCATCCAATCAAGGAACTCGGCACCTTCACCGTGCCGATCAAGCTTCCTCGGGATGTGACAGCAGCTGTGGTGATCCATGTTGTCAAGAAACAGGAAGCTGAAGAGGCCCCTGCAGAGGCCTAACAGGAGAATCATCTCTCATGAAAGATGTGATTGGTTCGCTGGATGCGCTCAAAACGGCAGACCCGGCTGTGTATGCCGCGATGGCTGCCGAAGAAGAGCGGCAACGCGACAAACTCATTTTGATCGCTTCGGAGAACTTCGCCAGCCCCGCCGTCCTGGCCGCCCAGGGATCCCTCATGACCAACAAGTATGCCGAAGGGTATCCGGGGAAACGCTACTACGGCGGGTGTCAGCATGTGGATACGGTAGAGAATCTCGCCATTGAGCGCTGCAAGCAGATCTTCGGTGCGGAACATGTAAACGTACAGCCGCACGCAGGATCCCAGGCCAATATGGCAGCCTATCTCTCTGTATTGAAACCAGGAGACACTATCCTGGGAATGGACCTCGCCCAAGGCGGCCACCTCACGCACGGCAGCAAGGTCAATTTTTCAGGGATCCTGTTCCGTGTGTTTTCCTATGGCGTGGACCGTGAGACTGAAACCGTCAACTATGACGTGGTGCAGAAGCTTGCGGAGGAATGCCGTCCACGTATGCTCGTCGTAGGCGCTAGCGCCTATGCGCGCACCTTCGATTTTCCGCGATTCCAACAGATCGCGAAGTCGGTCGGCGCCTATCTGCTGGTTGATATCGCCCACATTGCCGGGTTGATCGCTGCCGGGCTCCATCCGAATCCTGTCCCCTATGCAGATTTTGTCACCACGACCACTCATAAGACCCTCCGCGGGCCACGAGGCGGTGTCGTGATGTGCAAGGCTGAGCATGCCAAAGCGGTCGACAAGTTTATTTTCCCAGGTATACAGGGTGGGCCTTTTATGCATGTGATCGCAGCGAAGGCCGTCGCCTTCAAAGAAGCCCTCTCGCCCGGTTTCAAGCGGTATCAGCAACAGGTGATCGCCAACGCGAAAGTGCTGGCCCAAGGACTCCTCGACCATGGGTACAAGATTGTGTCAGGCGGCACGGATACTCATCTCATGTTAATGAACCTGACCAATAAAGGTATTACAGGTAAAGAGGCGGATGCAGCACTGGACGCTGCCGGCATTATCGTGAACAAGAATGCTGTACCCTACGACGAAAAGCCGCCGGCCGTCGCCAGTGGCATTCGGCTGGGAACTCCGCTTGTCTCTACCCGCGGGATGAGGGAAGCCGAGATGAAAGAGATTGTGGGCTTGATTGACCGGGTGCTGCAGCATCGGCAAGACCCTGCGATGCTCGAAGAAATCCGCACTCAGGCCAAAGCGCTTTGCAGCCGTTTCCCGTTTTTTCATACCTACTAAATCCACATCAGACGGGGCAGGATAACCGCCTGTGAAATGTCCGTTCTGCGATGAACTCGAAGATAAGGTCGTCGACTCGCGCATGGCGAAGGAAGGCGAGGTGATTCGCCGCCGCCGGGAGTGTCTCGGCTGCAAGCGCCGCTATACCACCTACGAACGCGTCGATGAGATTCTTCCCATGGTGGTCAAAAAGGACGGCCGCCGGGAGTCGTTCGACCGTACAAAAATTCTCGCCGGCCTCAAGAAGGCCTGCGAAAAACGGCCGATCAGTACTGCCACCATCGAAGCCGTGACGGATCGCATTGAGAAACGTATTCAGGAAATGGGGGAAACCGAAATCGAGAGTCGGATCGTGGGTGAAGAGTTGATGAAGGAGCTTCATCAATTGGATCAGGTCGCCTATGTTCGCTTTGCGTCGGTCTATCGTGAGTTCAAAGACATCGACCAGTTCATGGATGAGCTGAGAACGTTGGCCCAGCAACGACGCGAGCGGTGAGGGCGGTAGGTCCCTCCTCCCCCCTCATCCTGCTCTTCATGCCCTTCCGCGCATCGTCGGTCCACAACAGGGTACAATTTCTGAACGAGAAGGCGTCAAGATGCCGACAACCCAAGCCCTATCTCCCAGACGATTGCGCAAAACCGGAACATCGGGCGCCACGCATGTCGCGATCATCGGGGCGGGCCGTGGCGGCACGGCGCTGATGGAGGTCTTTGCGGCAGATCCGCTAGTCCAGATTGTGGGCGTGGCGGAAATCAAGGCCAACGCTCCTGGCATTGCACTGGCGAGGCGGCTCAATATTCCTGTCACCCGCGATTACAGGCAGCTCCTAGACCTTGAACATGTAGACCTCCTCATCGACGTGTCAGGGAACGCGAAGGTCTGGGAGTCGCTCCAAGATTTCCACCAGATGGGCGTCACCATCATCGGCGGGGCAAGTGCTAAATTCATGTGGGAACTCATCGAAGCCCGCATCCGAGCCACGGCAGAGATCGAGAAATCCTTGAATAAATACCAGTCGCTCTATCGACTTTATGTCAAGGAGACAGGTGTGGCGGTGACGGATGAACGGACGCGTATTGCCTGCGAAATGCACGATGGCCTCGTGCAGAATCTGGCCGGGGTAAACTTCAAGCTGGACCTGAGTCTACAACTGATTCGAAAAGATCCGAAAGCCAGCCTGGCCGCCTTGCGCGAAAGCAAAGCACAACTGAAGCTGGCCATTCATGAAGCGCGGCAAGCCATCTTCAATCTCCGCCCGCTCCACTACGAGAAGATGGAGTTGCTCCCTGCCCTGACCAACTATCTCACCTCGTATGAGACTCAGTATCACATCAAGACCCAGTTCCATGTATCCGGCGATGAACAGCTCTTGTTCCCGCGTACGAAGATCTTCCTGTTTCGCATTGTGCAGGAAGCCCTCAGTAACGTGGAGAAACATGCGAAAGCGACTCGGGTCACCGTGAGGCTGGACATCGACCCCAAGCTCCTCCGCGTCACCATCGTGGACAACGGCGTGGGATTCGACATGGACACCGTGCTGCGCGATCCCGACAAATGGGATCACTTCGGCATTCGTGGAATCCTGGAGCGGGCTCGGCTCGTGGGCGGTGAGGGCAAGATAGAGTCCCAAAAAGGGCATGGCACGACCATCGTTGTGGACATCCCTCTGGATAAAAAGGAGAGGAAGACCCATGGAGAAGATTAAGGTGCTTATCGCAGACGACCATCGCGTCGTACGCGAGGGGCTGGCCGCAATCCTCAAGATGAAAGACGACATTCATATCGTAGGCGAGGCTCAGGATGGTATGGAGGCTGTCGAGAAGGTGAAGACCTTATTTCCTGACGTCGTGTTGATGGACGTGAGCATGCCCCGGATGGGTGGGGTCGAGGCGACCAGACAAATCAAGCGCGAGTTCCCTCACATTGGCATCGTGGCCCTGACCATGTATGACGAGCAGCAATACATTTTCGATTTGGTGCGCGCCGGTGCCACAGGCTATCTCTTAAAGGATTCAGAGTCCTCGCAGATCCTCGCTGCAATACGGGCAATCTATAAGGGCGAATCACTGATCCATCCATCTGTGGCGAGCAAGATCTTGGCGGAGTTTTCCCTCATGTCTCAGAAGAAAGGGAAAAAGCCTGGATGGGTCGAGCACGATCTGAGCGAACGAGAGATCACGGTGCTACGCTTGGTGGCAGACGGCAAGACGAACAAGGAAATTGCCAATCACTTGGATCTGAGCGAAAAGACCGTCAAAAATCACGTGCGCAATATTTTCCATAAACTACAAGTCTACGATCGTACGCAGGCAGCCATCCTGGCGATTCGGAAGGGTTTGATCGAGTTGGACCCTCGGCCATAATGATTGGGGTCCGCCAGGACAGGGGGGGGGTATTTTAGCGACCTTTCCTGCAAAATCTCGTGATCGACTCCATGTGAGTCCTGGTGGCTGCGACGAATAAGGACATGAATTTCAGTTCGCTAACTATTGTAAAAGTCACAAGTGTTAGATTTTTACAACATGACTTTATGTTGCCACAGAAGATAGATTAAATTGTATAATCAATATGTTATATTGTGCTTATGTAACAATTCGCGCTGGCACACGAGTTGCTGATGCTTCCACATGAATTTTATCGAGGTGACGTTGTGAGGGCTCAGCAAACTTTAGCGACTGCAGTGAGTTGTGTAGGAGTTGGGTTGCACTCCGGACAGTCCGTTACCCTCACGCTCAGGCCTGCCGCACCAAATACCGGTGTTGTTTTCATAAACCGGAACGGCAAGGACGGAGCCTCTCTCGCAGCTTCCATTGAACATGTGGTGCCTACGGAACTCTGTACGGCGATCAGCGGCAACGGGTTTCAAGTACAGACGATTGAGCATGTCCTGGCAGCATTGGCCGGGCTCGATATCGATAACGTGTATGTTGAGCTTACTGCCGGTGAGGCTCCCGTCATGGACGGCAGCGCGGGACACTTTGTTCGCTTAATTCGGTCAGTGGGAATTGTGTCTCAAAGCCGGCGGCAACCCTATCTGAAAATCACACGGCCTCTTGAAGTCGTGGATGGGGCACGTCGAGTTCGCATCGAACCGTCCTCAACCACCAAAATCACGTATTCCATCCACTACAATCATCCTTTGATCCAGACTCAGACCTACGGCTATGAGCATTCAGCCCATGCTTTTGAGCATGAGATTGCGGATGCCAGGACATTTGGGTTCATGCAAGAGGTGGAAGCCATTTGGGCGCGCGGGCTCGGGAAGGGGGGCAATCTGGACAATACGATCGTGCTCTCTCAAGACGGTATTGTTAATGAGTCGGGCCTTCGCTTTGCCAATGAGTTCGTGCGTCATAAGATCCTAGACTTGATCGGAGATTTTTCGTTGCTCGGAGTACCGTTTATTGGACACTTGCTCGCCGAGCGTTCGGGGCATGCGCTACACACGCGTCTCGTTCAGCAGATTCTCACTCACCCCGACAGCTGGGTGTTACTCAATACTGGCGATACAGTCGCTGTGTCTGGGCATCGTTCTGCCATGACCGCACCGCGATTCGCATCACTGGTGGCCCTCCAAGCTTCCTGATAACACGCATTCTCCTTAGGCTCCTAGCATAGAATGCTAGCGCGCAGGTTTGCCGAACTGGCGTGATGTTGTATGACGTGCAGGTGACTCTGATGTGACTTAACGTCGGGAGCAAGTAGCCTCGCTCCCGACGCTAGAATCAAGGCGGGGACTACTTCTTCTTCTTCTTTGCTGCTTTCTTCGTCGCCAAGACTCTCACCCCCCTTCGTGCATTTTGAGGTCTCACTCACTTGACACACTACACTGCGTGGATCAAAGACTGTTCCAATGCTTCGAACGTATTGGGACCCACTTTCTTGAACCGCTTGTCCCGTTTCAATGAGGTGGCCACTGAGGTCAGTGGCGTTTTCCCCTTGATCTGGAGCCCGCCCTCAACCAACCGCTGCACAAGTTCTTTTGCGTGCATCGGGCGGTTCGCCTCGCGGAGCATTTCGTATGCCGCTTCCGACACGCTTTTCCCCGAATACTTGCTCCGCCCCATGAGGATTTCTCTCGACTGGTCGGTGACATCCGTATTCGGTCGCTGTCGAGCACCTTTTTCGTCGGAATAGAATTGACTAGAGAGACTGGCGAGCTTGGCTTTATCGGCTTCCACACGATAGAGGGTTTCCGCCAATTCCAAGTATTTTTTGATCGTGGCGATTTCGTCGTCCAGTCGACGACGTTTCTTTTCGAGCTCTTGCAGACGGTTCTTGTACGCGCTGATTCGCTGTTCAAGCCCAACCAATATATCGGTGAGTTCTTCCATGCACTTGCCCCAGGATGAAGCATGCTTGCTTTATAGCATTGCTTTCGTAGCAAGTCAATAGAGAAAGTTGCAATAAAGACTTGTATGGCATGATCGCTTTAAAACGTTTCCATGCTTGCCACGATTGCGTTCTGTTCGGTCGATCCCCCCATCAAGACACCTGGGTGGCACACAGTCTCGTGCTATGATGCTGCCTTATGGGTTTACCGTCAGGTCAGGATGTCCCTCTCGACAGTCTCCTCTCAGTCGCCACCGACGCAGCTCGACAGGGAGGAGCCGTTCTAGCGGAATGTACGCGCAACGGCTTCCACATTGAACTAAAGCAGACCATCAATCTTGTCACGAACGCGGACCATCAGGCAGAGCAACAGATCATCGACGTTATCCACGCCGCCTTCCCGGATCATCCTGTCCTTGCCGAGGAACGCGGACTGAGCGAGCATTGTCCATCCCGTTACAAATGGGTGATCGATCCGCTCGATGGCACAACAAATTTCGCCCATGGGTTCCCGGCCTACTGTGTCTCCGTCGGGGTGGAATGCGACGGACGTGGGATTATCGGGGTAGTCTACGACCCGACTCGAGACGAACTCTTTACCGCGCAAATGGGCCATGGGGCTTACCTCAATGGGATTCCCATTTCTGTGTCCACAACAGACCATCTCGATCGTGCACTCCTCGTAACGGGATTTGCCTACAACATTCGCGAGACCACGAACAATAACTTGAATCACTTTGCACGATTCGCATTGAAAGTGCAGGGATTACGTCGAACAGGAACGGCAGCCCTGGACCTGTGCTATGTTGCGGCCGGCCGGTTTGATGGGTTTTGGGAAGTGACACTGAACCCCTGGGACATGGCAGCTGGAGTCGTCATTCTGCGAGAAGCCGGCGGCACGGTGACGGACTTCAAAGGCGCTCCCCATTCGATTTATGGGCAAGAATTGGTCGCAAGCAATGGGCCGATCCATCAGGCCATGCTCGACTTGCTTCAAGAAGACCCAACTCCTTCATAAGGCGTAAGGCATCAATTCCGCTGCGCTCGCATCAGACGATTCAGATGGCCGAACTGTCTCGGCTGGCCCCGGAAGCCATTCAGCAGATGTACAGATAGAATGGCGATGCGGTATGATTCTACCGACAGGATGGAAGGAGATTGGCGATATGGCACGTTCAACGTCCCCATCGGGAGAATCAAACGGAAATAGATCCCAACCTGCGGATGTCGAATCACACATCAAGGAAGTGGAGCTGCTACGGGTGCTCGTGAGCCGAAAGGGCACACAAGTCGATGCTCAATGGGCGATCCATCCTCAACTCAAACAAGATCTTCCGCCGCGGGAGTGGCAAGAAGTCACAGACCTTATGGCAAAAGTGACTGGGATCGTCGGCACACGATTTTCGCAGGTGCTCATGCGGGCGGATTCTGAACCGCCCAGCAACGCCTAGCACTCGTGCAAAGTGGAGTGAGGAATTGTGAGTTATGAATGAACGGCGCACGATCATTCAACATTCAAAATTTAGCATTCATAATTTGGAGTAACGGATGGAGACCTATTATCATCCCCACGACCTGGGAAAGTTCGCCGAGATGGGTAAGGGCAACAAAGATCTCTGGGAAAAATTCATGGCGTACTACAGCGCTGTGTTTGCTGAAGGGGCTCTGACCGAGAGGGAAAAGTCCCTGATTGCCCTCGCCGTCGCCCATGCCGTTCAATGCCCCTACTGCATTGATGCCTACACGCAAGCCTCCCTTGAAAAAGGCTCGAATATCGAAGAAATGACGGAAGCTGCCCATGTTGCCTGTGCCATTCGAGGTGGTGCTTCGCTGGCGCACGGAGTCCAGATGCGCAATGTAGCTGAGAAGCTCTCGATGTGACGGGCTGGTGTGCCAATCAGCTAGAGGTAGGAGTGTTCTGGAACGGCGAGGGTAAAGTATTTCCCACGTTCTTCGTAGAGGATTCGTGCAGCTGTTAATACCCCAAGGGCCTGATTCATCTCTTCATCGTAGCCTCCATTCATGTGCAGCCGCTGTGCCAACAGGGTACGGATCTGGTCAGGGCTCTTGGCCGTTTCGTTACAGACCTCGATAATTTCAGCCGCAGGCCAATCGAAGCGCCGCCGTATTGGCGCCTTTGGGTTTCGACCATCGTAGACTGTGACATAGTCCATAGCCTTCGAATAGTACAGAAACGGTCGATCACTCGAACCGGCTAATCGTTGCCACTCCTCCACCAGGGCGACCAATTCTTGGAATACCTGTTGATCCACATTCCAATTGTCTAGCTCATACTCGAAATCGTACGCAATCTTGCTCAGGTCAACCTGTCGGGCGTCATAGACATACTCGTAGGCAATCCCAGGACCGGTAATGCGGACACCATACTCATGGGGCCTGCTGTAGTAGGGACTGAAGCGTTGCAGCCAGAATCTTCCGACCCCCTCCGGCGGCTGCAGATGGAACAATGATGGAAGAAGTTCGATTTGCCGCCGGTAGTCCTCATTGGTTTCTCCGGGAAACCCGAGCAAGATATTCCAGGACACTGTGATGTGGTAATAGGCGCTCCACTTGAGGCAGATAATATTCTGCATCGGGGTCACGCCCTTATCCATCGTCTGGAGCTGATGAAGACTTAGACTTTCCAGCCCTGGCTGCATACATTTCACACCCCCGGCAGCTAACGTGCGAATCTGACTCTTGTGGAGATTGCTCTTGGTTTCGATGAAGATGTCCAGATCGCAATGGTCTGCAGCGAATTTTCCAAACAGGCTGTCGATGTATTTCATGTCGATGATATTGTCTACCAGGCGGAAACGTGCCGTGTCGTATCTCTGGGACAGGTAGGTCATCTCTTGCGAGACCTGCTCCGGTGATTTGGCGCGAAATTTCATACTTTGGGCATTCAGCCCGCAAAACGTGCAGTGGTGTTTCTCTCCCCACCAACAGCCGCGAGAACCCTCGTAGAGCAGGATACGATCCAATCCCTGGGCCGCCTCACCGAGTTCGGCAAGCAGGTGGTAATAGTCGTCGTAGTCTGGGGGGCCGGTGCTCGTGAAGTCGGTAAAGAGGGAGCTGTTCGGTGTGAATTGGATCTGGTGGCCTTGTCGGTATGCAACGCCGTCTGGTACCTTGTCGCCCCTTCCCTCCAAGACCGTTCGGACCAGCGCCGGAAATGCCTCTTCTCCCTCTCCGATTACGACATGATCGATGAAGGGGAAAGCTCGGAAATATTCCAATCCCATCTCACCGTCGTAATTCGCTCCGCCGAAGACGATCGCAATTTCAGGATAGAGATCCTTGATCAACTTCGCCATCGTGAGGCTGGCGACGTTTTGATCGAATGTCGACGTGAAGCCGACGATCTTGTACCGGCCCCAGTCGATGGTAGTCAGCGCCCAGGTCAAGAACTGTGGTGCAGTCCTCTCCATCATGTCTTCGAAAAATGAAGCTGGATAGCCGCTCTCCTTGGTGACTTGCTCAAACACCGGCTTGAACAGGCGGGCATACTCAGCGCGCTTCGGATTATCGCGGAATAAGAGGTATGAAAATAGCCATTCACCGAAGAGCCCCCGCTTCTCACAAATCGTTTCATATAGGGGGACGCCGATCTGGTAGGCGAATCGCACGTTCAGGTGATGGCAGTCGACAGGGATCTGTTGAGACTTGAGCAGAGCGGACAGGGTTCCCAGCTGGATGGAAGGAAACTTCGAGTAGCTGAACGGCATGTTGACGAGCGCCACTTGGGCTTTGTCGCTCATTTCATGCCTCGTAAGGTCATGCGACAACCATCCGGCTCACGGTTAGTCAGCCACCGCGCGAAACGGCTCAAACTCCCGATCGGCTTTGGCTGCCAAGTAAAAATCGCTCTCCGTCAGACCGTCGATCTTGTGTGTCCAGATCTCGATCTTGCACTTGCCCCAGGCGAGATAGAGATCAGGATGGTGCCCCTCCGCTTCTGCCACGGCTCCCACCCTGTTCACGTAGGCTAACGCTTGAGCAAAGTCGGCGAATGTGTAGAGCCGTTCCAGATGTCCTTGTCCATTCAATGACCATCCACGGCCAAGCTCTTTCAATAGAGTCTGAGCACGATCGGGCGGAACCGGTGGCACCCCGCCGCGGCAGGGGATACATTTGTTGTCAGCAAGGCCCATGGCGCCACCTCCTGGTTGGACATCACTGCATCCGAGGGTTACGTCTAGATCGGTATTCTAAAGGGGGCTCGAGAGGAAGGGCAAGTTCGTAAAGAACAGGGAGGGACTCTTTGCAAGCCTAGAACAACATGGGCGACCCTGCACTAAGGTGGGAGGTCGCCCATGTTGTGGCGCTTAGGACGCCAGATTTCTTATGTAGACTGTCTCGGCCCAGGTAAAACTGAGGCCCGCGCGACGGCTTGAGCATTGGACAACTGATCGGGGGAGCAAAAATACGTCCCAGGCGCTTGTGTTCCTCGCACCAGCGTCGAGTTCTCCATCTTTTAGCGGCTTGTACCTTCTTGGATTTTTGTGCCGTAACGGCACAGCCAGTGGAGAACCGGCTAGCACGACCGATCAGAGTCCCGCCCTCGAGTCGGCGGGCCTGTGTGGCCAGGTGGAGTCAGGTCATCCATCGCTACCCTCCTCTCTTGAGAAAGTTGGCGGGGCACCCGTTGACAGTCGCGCGTTCTGTCCGGTACCCCTGATCGAATGAATGGGCCGTAGGTTCCTCTTACGCCTATTAAGAAATTGTGTCAATGGGAAAGACGCTCAAGAAGAATAATTGTTCACATTCCTCTCACTGTCATTGAAGCAAGGCCGGAGAAAAAATTTGCGCTACCCATTGGAGACAGGTGGCTTGACAGGAAGGCCTTCCGTGGGGTATTAAACGAGCAATGAATTTTAATTCCGACCGGAATACTCATGTATGAAGGTATCTCTCAGGGCAACCTATGGAATCATGGCGGCAGTCGATTTAGCGATGCATTTTGGGGCTGCACCAGTCCAGGCAAAATCGATCGCACGACGACAGGCAATTCCTGCTCGCTTTCTTGAACAGGTCCTTTACGGGATGAAGAAGGCCGGTTTAGTATCGAGCCTTCGCGGCGCGCAGGGGGGGTACATACTTTCAAAGAAACCCTCCGATGTATCAGTCGTCGAGATTCTTGAAGCGCTCGACGGTCCGCTCCTGCCATTAAGAGGTAGAGCTGACCGGGCAGAAGCGCGACGACTGAACAAACAGGAACTGTTACTTGGGAAGGTATGGGAGCAGGTCTATCGAGCTGAGCGAGGAGTGCTCGAAGCCATAAGCGTGGAAGAACTAGCCGGGCAGCAACGGTTGCTCGAACAAGAGCGATCGTTGATGTACCACATATGAGGTCAACCTATGAATCGCACACCACCTAGCATAGTGCCCATAAACATAGAGCCTATTGCTCCTGCCATTATGGAAGAGATCGAGACCTTCGAGGCTGAGGCCCGCCGCCTGGTTTCCGGTGATGTTTCAAGCGATCTGTTTAGACCATTTCGGCTCCAATATGGCATCTATGGTCAACGACAAGCCGGCGTCCAGATGGTCCGAATCAAGATCCCCTTCGGGGGACTGACGTCCAACCAGCTTCGTCGGGTCGCGGAATTAGCCGAGCGATATGCCACTGGTGTCGGGCATGTGACCACGCGCCAGGATATCCAACTCCATTTTGTCGAATTACAGGATGTGCCGGCCATTATGCGTGGATTGGCGGAAGTCGGCCTGACTACGAGAGAGGCCTGCGCGAACACGGTGCGTAACGTCACAGCTTGCCATCTCGCCGGAATCTGCCGAGGGGAAGTATTCGATGTGACGCCCTATGCGAAAACCGTCGCGCTCCACCTCTTGAGGAATCCACTCAACCAGAGTCTCCCGCGCAAATTTAAGATTGCCTTCTCCGGCTGTCAGCAGGACTGCGCGCTCACGCCGATTCACGATATCGGGCTTCTTGCAGCCAAGCGCGCGGACGGAGCCGTCGGTTTTCGCATGGTTGCAGGAGGCGGTCTCGGGTCAGCTCCCAGACTCGCGCAGGTTCTTCGGGAATTCACGCCGATGGATGAGCTGATCCCAAGTGTGGAAGCCGTGATTCGGGTGTTCGACACCTTGGGCAATCGAAAAAATCGCACGAAAGCCCGGATGAAGTTTGTCATCGAAAAGCTGGGGTTCGAGGAATTCAAACGTCGGTGGGAAGAGGCGTATGTCTCAATGGGGCATGCCCGTCCGACCCATGAGCCGATCAAGTTACTCTCCTATCCTGACGAGCCGCTCCACCTGATCATGCCCACGTCGAATGGGGCGAAGCCATCAGCGGCGCAGAACAATGGACACCACCAGGCTACGCGACCGGAGACGCCGTTTGAAATGTGGCGACGCACCAATGTGGTTCGTCAGAAGCAGGAAGGCTACGTCGCCGCCGTGACGAAATTATTCATGGGCGATCTCACGACAGAACAGATGCTGCACATCGCCGATCTTGCGGATCGCTACTCCAACGGCAACATTCGGACGACGATCAATCAAAACATGGTCATTCGATGGATACCGGAGTCGCGCATCGCCGACCTCTATGATGACTTGGCCTCACAGGGCTTAGCCGACCCCGGCGCCGAATTGGTCGAAGATATTATCGCCTGCCCAGGCACCGATACGTGCGGTCTGGGGATCACGTCTTCCAAGGGGCTCGCGCGAGCCCTGGCAGAGGTGTTCCCGGCCGGGTTGGTTCCTGAGGATCTGAAAGATGTCAGCGTCAAGATCAGCGGTTGCCATAACTCCTGCGCGCAGCACCATATCGCCACGATCGGCTTGCACGGAGTGGGAAAACGAATCGGCGAGCACGTTGCGCCATTTTACGAATTGCATTTGGGTGGACGGGTCGACGGGACGGCGAAGATCGGACAGATGGTGGTCAAGTTGCCGGCCAAGAGTGTGTCAGCGGCCATCACACATTTGATTGAAGTGTATCGGCGTGACCGTGTATCCGGCGAAGGGCTGCCGGCCTTCATCGATCGCGTCGGCAAGGTCAAACTCAAGGATGAATTGATCCCTTACACGATCGTCCCGTCTTTCCAAGATGATCCGACCTTCTACTATGACTGGGAAGGGGAAGACGAGTTTGTCTTGGAGGACCTCGGTCCCGGTGAGTGTGCCGGCGGCGCACTTGAAATGATTGAAAACGGCATTCTGGAAGCCGATCAAGAGCTGTATCAGGCGAAACTGCTTGTCGATAACCATCAGTATTCCGTCTCGGTGAACAAGTCGTATCGCGCGGTGTTGGCCGCTGCCAAGGCGTTGCTGGTCACGGAAGGGCTTGAACCTTCGACCGATGCAGAAACCTTCATCGAATTCGACAGCCGGATCGCGCAAAAAGGCATCGTTCCCGCGATGTATCGAGACTTGAGGAAAAGCGTCGGCGATTTAGGGCCGAAGGACACCACGGGCGAATCGGCTCGCGACAAGATGGCCTTTGCCAAGGGATTCGTCGATGCCTGTCGTGCCGCCACGGATCAGATGGGGAAAGATCTCAAATTGGCGCCAGTGGGGAAGGCAGAAGGCGCTGCGACCAGCGTGGCACAGGAGGTTACGCCTACGGTATTGTCTGCTCCCGCACCTGCCCCGTCCAGCGTGCCGGTATACGATCTACGAGGAGTGGCTTGTCCGATGAATTACGTCAAGACCAAGCTGAAACTGGAAATGATGGATGCAGGCGAACAATTGGAAGTCTGGCTCGATGCGGGGGAACCCATCAAGAACGTGCCCCTGAGCTTGAAAAACGATGGGCATAAATTGTTGGTGCAGGAACCGCTCGAAGCCGCCGCAGATCACTATCGGATTTTGGTCGAAAAAGTGGAATAGTGCGGCGAGAAGGATGTTTCCTTGCTCGCGCAACGCGCACATTCGGAAAGTGCTCGTTGGACGCGCGCAGTTGGAAATCATCCTTCTCGCCGCACGGGGTGTGAGTGAAGGTAGAAAGAAGTCAATGGGAAATATCTCATCGGAAGAACTACAGGCGTGGGGCGAGTCGTTCGAGGCAAGGCAGCCGCAAGAGGTGCTGGCTGCTGCGATTGAACGGTACGAGCCGAAGATTGTTCTGGCCTGCAGCTTCGGGGCGGAAGATGTTGTGCTTGTAGATATGGTCCACCGTATTGATCCGTCTGTGCCACTCTTCTACCTCGACACGGATTTTCTCTTTCCCGAAACCTATGCCACGCGTGATCGCGTGATCGAGCGCTACGGGTTGCAGCCACAACAAGTGATGCAGGTGAAATCGTTGCTCACGCCGGAGCAGCAAGCGGCTCAGTATGGCGAGGCCCTGTGGACGCGCCAGCCCGATCAATGTTGTGAGTTGCGCAAAGTGGAACCCCTCACGCGAGTGCTTAAGGAGTTCGACGCCTGGATCACCGGGATCAGGCGGGACCAGTCTGTCACGAGGGCCAATGCCAAGCTGATCGAGTGGGACCAGAAATTTCAGTTAGCGAAAGTCAATCCACTCGCGCAGTGGACCTGGGAGGATGTCTGGACCTACATCCGTGTCCATGGAGTGCCTTACAACGCATTGCATGACCGCAACTATCCCAGTATCGGCTGCACATACTGCACGAGCCCCGTGATGCCCGGCGAAGATTCCCGCGCGGGGCGGTGGAAAACTTTTACCAAGACCGAGTGCGGGTTACACAAGGCCTCATAATGTCGATGCAGGATCTGATCGCCAAGATTG
Organism: Nitrospirota bacterium; assembly: GCA_016219645.1. Classification (NCBI taxonomy): domain Bacteria; kingdom Pseudomonadati; phylum Nitrospirota; species Nitrospirota bacterium. The sequence continues at coordinate 4,765 of JACRLR010000026.1, read as the reverse complement.
CGAAGGGGCCGAGAGCTGCCAAGGATCTCACCTGGGACGAAGCGAAACGGGCGATGAAATCGCTCATTGAAGGGGAAGCCACGCAGGCACAGGTGGGGGCCTTTCTCGTTGCCATGCGGGTCAAGACGGAATCGGTCACCGAACTGGCCTCGATGACCGCAGTCGTGCGCTCCTATGTGGCGCCTGTCCCGATCCAGCGAGATCTCGGCGTTGTGGATCTGCCGAGTTACGCCGGCAAACAAGAAACCTTTCATGCTCTTGCTGCTGCCGCAATCGTGGCGGTGTCGGCAGGCGCGTCGGTATTGATGCATGGCTATGACGGGATTCCCGGCCGGGCAGGAAATGCCGGGGTCTTCAAAGCCTTGGGCCTGCCGGTTGAGATGGGGCCGAAAGAAGCGGCGGAGGCAGTGGCACGGCATGGATTTGCCTATCTGGACATCGCCCTCTACCACCCTCCGGTCTATCGTTTTTTAGAAATGCGGCAAGAGTTGGGGGTGCGGAATGTGTTTCATCCTATAGCCAGGCTCTTGAACCCGGCTCGTGCCTTGTCTCAGGTCGTCGGACTATCCCATCCTCCCCATTTTGAAAAGACGGCTGAAGTATTGCGAATGCTGGCTTGCCCCCGTGCGTTGGTGGTGAGCGGCGTTGAAGGCGACCCTGAGCTCTCGGTCGCAGGCATCACCAGGGTGCTGGAATTGCGAGATGAGAGGATTACGCCTCTCTCGTTCGCGTCCAGAGACGTCGGGATGCCGCTGGGCACACCACGCGATATGGCTGGTTTTCCGTCTGATCAGCGAGAGAAAGAAGCGGATCTGATCCGGCGGATTCTTCACAATCAAGTTCCTGGCGGACCCTACCACTGGGTATTGATGAACGCATCGTTGATTCTGTATGCCGCAGGCAAGGGGGCGACATGGGCCTCATGTGTGCCGCTGGCGCGACGTGCGATTGAAGAGGGGGCGGCGGCGCGAAAGCTGGAGGAATTGACTCAGGAGCCGGTGGAAATTGGTGCAGCCGGTCGACCATATTGAGCATACGAGAGGATTGAGTCCGTGCAACACCTTCGTCAATTAGAAGATCAGAGCGTCTATATCCTCAGAGAAGCCTATAAACATTTCAACAACCTGGCGATGCTGTGGTCGATGGGGAAGGATTCGACCGTGCTGCTGTGGTTGGCCAGAAAGGCTTTTTTCAGCCACGTCCCGTTTCCCCTTTTACACGTCGACACAAGCTATAAAATCCCCGCCATGATCGAATATCGAGACCGCATGGCCCGCGAGTGGGGCCTGAACTTAGTCGTGGGCCAGAACAAGGAAGCGCTCGCGGCTGGAATGAACCATACGCTGGGCCGCGTTAACTGCTGCACGGCTTTGAAAACCAATGGGCTCAAGCAATTGATTGAGCAGAAGGGCTATACAGGTATCATTCTGGGAGTGCGCGCAGATGAGGAAGGGACGAGAGCCAAGGAGCGTTACTTCTCGCCGCGCGACAAGCACGGCGATTGGGATTTCCGTGATCAGCCGCCGGAGCTCTGGGATCAATTCAAGACGACCTTTCCTCCGGGAACCCACATCCGGATCCATCCGCTGCTGGATTGGACGGAAATCAATATTTGGGAATATATCAAGCTCGAAAACATCCCGTTCATGGATCTGTACCTCGACAAAGGCGACGGCACCCGTTACCGCAGTCTCGGCTGTGCACCCTGTACGACCCCGATCAAGTCGACCGCGAAGTCTGTGGACGACATTATCGATGAGTTGCGGCATACGACGGTAGCAGAGCGATCGGGTCGAGCACAGGACGAAGGGCGCGGGATGGAGTTGCTTCGCAAAGATGGCTACATGTAGCGGCAGAATGTTGAAACAGGCATCCAGCGGCGTTCTCAGTCGCCCATCTCCCTGCGACGTACCACAAGGGTACGCCTCAGTCGCTGGGCTCCCTGCGGCCTTGCTGGACTGCCTGTTTGAACATTCTGGAGTCTAGGAATGGCAGAAACAATCTCGAAACCATCGGACAGTCTGAATATCGTCATTGTTGGGCATGTGGACCACGGGAAGTCGACATTGCTGGGGCGCCTCTATGCCGATACGGGATCGTTGCCGGATGGCAAACTTGAAAAGGTCCAAGCCATCTGTCAGCAGCAGGGGAAGGAATTTGAGTATGCGTTCCTGTTCGATGCCTTTCTTGAAGAACAGGAGCAGGGCATCACGATCGATACGGCGCGGACCTTCTTTGGCTGGAAGGGCCGGCACTACATCATCATCGATGCGCCGGGGCACAAGGAGTTTCTCAAGAACATGATCTCCGGGGCGGCCAGGGCCGAAGGGGCGTTGCTGCTGATCGATGCGTTGGAGGGAGTGAAGGAACAATCCAAAAAACATGGCTATCTCTTGTCTCTCCTGGGCGTCCGCCAGTTTGCCGTCGTGGTGAACAAGATGGATCTGGTCGGTTACCGGCAGGATGTGTTCGACGGGATTGAAAAGGAATATCGGGAATTCCTCGGGCAGTTCAAGGCGGTTCCCCAGCAGATCATTCCGGTCAGTGCCAAACTCGGAGACAATATCGCCAACCGGAGCGGGTCAATGCCGTGGTACAGCGGTCCGACCGTGCTGGACGCACTCAGTGCCTTTCGTAAGGAGCCGGGGCGGTCCGAGCAGCCGCTTCGCCTGCCGGTTCAGGATGTGTACAAGTTCGATGCCCGCCGCATTATTACAGGGCGCGTCACAGCCGGGCGTGTCAAGGTCGGCGACTCTCTGGTCTTTTCACCGTCGAACAAACGGGCGACGATCAAGTCGATTGAGGCGTTCAATATCGATCCTCCACCGATCGAGGGCCATGCGGGCCAGTCAGTCGGTGTCACGCTCGACGAGCAGATTTTTGTGGAACGAGGAGAGATCGCCTCACATCAAGATGAACTCCCGCTGGTATCGACGGCCTTTCGAGCCAACGTATTCTGGCTGGGCCGGAAGCCGTTGGAGCGGGGCAGGCGCTATCAGCTCAGAGTGGCGACGAAAGAAGTCGATTGTGAAATTGCCACTATCCATCGAATCATCGACACGATGGATCTGGCGCAGCAGCAAGGCAGCGCGGTCGTGAATAAGAACCAGGTTGCTGAATTGACGATTCGGACGAAAGCGCCGGTCGCATTTGACCTCTCGGTTTCGTCTGAGGCAACGGGCCGGTTTGTCCTCGTGGACGAGTATGACATTGCCGGCGGCGGGATCGTGACAGAGTTGGTCCGTGACGATCAGGAGTTTCTCCGCGAAGAAGCGCGGCAACGGGATTTCGCCTGGGTGAAAGGCGAGGTCGGCGTCGAGGATCGCGCGCAACAGTACGGCCACCGGGCCGCCATAGTGCTGGTGACCGGGGGGCGGCATACGGGGAAGTCTTTCCTTGCCAGAACCATCGAAGCAAGACTCGTAGCGGACGGCCGACATGCATACCTGCTCGATGGCGAGAATCTCCGACGGGGGCTCGATGCAGATCTTTCGGAGGGGGAGCGAGGCCAGGCGACAGAGATGGCTCGCCGCTACGGAGAAGTCGCGAGGTTACTTGTCGATACCGGGTTAATTGTGGTCTCGACGACCAATCCTTTCGGCATGGCCTATGTCGAAGCAGCACAGGCTATCAGGACGCTCGTCCATCCGGTCCCGGTGGTTGCCGTTCATATGAGCAAGGTACCGGAGGAAGTCCCGCCCAATACCGATATCGTACTTTCAGGTCCGGTAGACTTCGATGCAGCCACTCGGCTGATTCTCGAAGAACTCAAACGCCGTGGAGTGCTGGCTCAGGCGATTGGGGCGAAGCCGATCTTTCAGTATTCGATCTAGCAGGGAACGGGGTAGCTGGGACGATCCCTTTGCTCGCGCAACGCGCGGTCGAAGACTCCCCTCGTTGGACGCGCGCAGTCGGGATCATCCCACCCACCCTTTTCCCCGTTTCAAGGTGTCTGTCAAATCCGGGCCACCTCAGACCCCTTAACCTCACTCTCGATACGACGGTATGGGTCGATTACCTCCGGGGAACGCGTACTCCCCATACCGAATGGCTTGACGCTCAGTTGCCGAGAGAACGGCTGGGTTTCCCCAATTTGATTCTCTGTGAAGTGTTCAGGGGATCAAGCGGAGCTGTTGAAGTTGGCGGTTTTTGAGATAGGGACGGTTGGAATTGCGGTCGATCAGGAATAAAAGGGGTCAGACCCCTTAAGCACCCCCACTGTTGCTGACTCCCTTTTCTTCACCTACCCTCTTTGCCTTACTATCTTACTTTCCCTGAGACAGGTGCATGACAGCGGTTTCTGCGTGTTTCGTGGCTACGTCAGCATGGCCCGCTTTCCCATGCTCAATGGCTTCTTTCAGATGTGCAATCCCTTCGGCCACATGCGGATGATCCGTGCCTCCCTTCAGGGCATGTTGCAGCGCGGCTTCCGCATGTGCCAGGAGTGTCTCAGCATGACCCTGTTTGCCATGGTCCACCGCTTCTTTCGCGTGCTCAAGGGCCTCCTTGAGGTTCTGCTCTTCTTGACGCACAACGTCCCGCCGCGCCCCGCCCTCCCCGAATACCGCTTGCAAAGGCAGCACTGTGGTGGCGACTAAGGCTAGGATGCCGGCCAGCGTGACAGCTAGGGAAGGTCTGATTAATTCATGTTTGCACGAAGAACTCTGTTCCTGGGTGGATCAACGGGGGCAAACAGGTGGGAATCCGCTGGTCCGAGCGCGTCTTTCTCGGGGTTAGCCCGCTGTCGGGCCGCCCGGAACCTCGG